>WFPZ01000303.1 GCA_015487335.1 Paracoccaceae bacterium | reverse complement strand
GTCGTGGGGGCCGCGCTGGGGGCGCTGATCTTCGGCGTGGTGCAGCAGGGGCTGTTCTTCTCGGGGGCCGAAAGCTCTCTTTTCCGGGTGTTCCTGGGCACCATCCTGATTCTCGCGGTGATCCTGAACACCTACATCCGCCGCATCATCACGGGGGAGCGCTGAGATGACCGAGCCGATCATCGAGATGAAGAACATCGAGAAGCACTTCGGCGCGGTGATCGCGCTGGGGGGCGTGAGCTTCGATGTCTGCCCCGGCGAGGTGCACTGCCTGCTGGGCGACAACGGCGCGGGCAAATCCACCTTCATCAAGACGATGTCTGGGGTGCACAAGCCCACCTCCGGCACGATCCTGTTCGAGGGCAAGGAGATGAATTTCGAAAGCCCGCGCGACGCCATGGCCGCGGGCATCGCCACCGTCTATCAGGATCTGGCGATGATCCCGCTGATGAGCGTCACCCGAAACTTCTGGATGGGCAACGAGCCGATCAGGAAGATCGGCCCCTTCCGCTTCTTCGACTTCGAAAAGGCCAACCGGGTGACCATGGAAGAGATGGCCAAGATGGGCATCAACCTGCGTGAACCGTCCCAGGCGGTGGGCACCCTTTCGGGAGGCGAGCGCCAGACGGTTGCAATCGCCCGGGCCGTCTATTTCGGTGCCAAGGTGCTGATCCTGGACGAGCCCACCTCGGCGCTGGGCGTGCGCCAGACCTCCAACGTGCTGGCCACCATCGACAAGGTGCGCAAGCAGGGCATCGCGGTGGTGTTCATCACCCACAACGTGCGCCATGCGCTGGCTGTGGGCGACCGTTTCACGGTGCTCAACCGGGGCAAGACGCTGGGCACCGCCAAACGCGGCGAGATCACGCCCGAGGAACTGCAGGACATGATGGCCGGCGGCCAGGAGCTGGCCCAGCTCGAAAGCTCTCTCGGGGGAACCGTATGACGCTTGATGTCATCACCATCGGGCGCGCCTCGGTGGACCTGTATGGCGTCCAGGTGGGCAGCCGTCTGGAGGACATGCGCTCCTTCAACAAGTATATCGGCGGCTCGCCCACCAACATCGCCGCCGGCACCGCCCGTCTGGGGCTGAAATCGGCCCTGATCACCCGGGTGGGCGACGAGCACATGGGCCGCTTCATCCGCGAACAGCTGCGCGCCGAGGGGGTTGACGTCACCGGAGTGATCACCGACCCCGAGCGGCTCACCGCGCTGGTGCTCCTGGGCATCCGCGACCACGAGCGCTTCCCGCTGATCTTCTACCGCGAGAACTGCGCCGACATGGCGCTTTGCGAAGACGACATCGACCCGGGCCTGATCGCCCGGGCCCGCTGCGTGACAGCCACCGGCACGCATCTGAGCCACCCGCGCACCGAAGCGGCAGTGCTCAAGGCGCTGCGGCTTGCACGCGAGAACGGCGCGCTGTGCGCCCTGGATATCGACTACCGCCCCAACCTGTGGGGGCTGGCCGGGCACGGTGATGGCGAGGCGCGCTACATCGACAGCCCCGCGGTGACGGCACGACTGCAGAAAACCCTGCCGCTGTTCGATCTGATCGTGGGAACCGAGGAAGAATTCCACATTGCCGGGGGCAGCACCGATACCGTCGAGGCGCTGCGCGCGGTGCGCGCCCTGACGTCCGCGACGCTGGTGTGCAAGCGCGGGCCGATGGGGGCGGCGGCCTTCCCCGGCGAAATCCCCGACAGCCTGGACGAAGGCATAAGCGGCCCCGGATTTCCCATCGAGGTGTTCAACGTACTCGGCGCGGGAGACGGCTTCATGTCGGGGCTGCTGCGCGGCTGGCTGCGCGGCGAGGACTGGCAGACATCCCTGACCTGGGCCAATGCCTGCGGGGCGCTGGCGGTCAGCCGCCACGGCTGCACCCCCGCCTACCCCAGCTGGGAAGAGCTGCAGTTCTTCCTCGAACGCGGGGTGCAGACCCCGGCCCTGCGCAAGGACCGCGCGCTGGAGCAGATCCACTGGTCCACCAACCGCAAGGGCGACTGGCCCGAGATGCGGGTCTTTGCCTTCGACCACCGCGCCCAGCTGGAGGCCATTGCCGACGAGGCCGGCGCCGAGCGTGCCCGCATCCCCCTCTTCAAGCAGCTGTGCCTGCGCGCCGCCCTGCGGGTGGCCGATGGCCGGCCCGGCCATGGCATATTGTGCGACAGCCGCCTGGGGCAGGAGGCGCTGTTTCAGGCCGAGGGAACCGGCCTGTGGATCGGCCGGCCCACCGAGTGGCCCGGCTCGCGCCCGCTGAAGCTGGAGCCCGAACTGGGCCCCGATTGCGGCGCCCTGTCCGAGTGGCCGCGCGATCACGTGGTCAAGGTGCTGTGCTTCTACCACCCCGATGACGAGGAAAGCCTCCGGCGGCAGCAGGAAGGCACGATCGACCGCCTGTTCGCCGCCGCCCGGCGCAACGATCTGGAATTCCTGCTGGAAATCATCCCCTCGCGCGCCGGTCCGGTGAATGACGAAACCACCGCACGGGTCATCCAGCGCTTCTACGACATCGGCATCTTCCCCGACTGGTGGAAGCTGGAGCCGATGACCAGCGGACCGGCCTGGCAGGCGGTCTGCGACACCATCGCGCGCAACGATGCCCATTGCCGTGGTATCGTGGTGCTGGGGCTCGAGGCCGAGGCCGGGCGGCTGATCGAAAGCTTCACCGCCGCGGCGCGCCACGAGATGGTCAGGGGCTTCGCCGTGGGCCGGACCATCTTTGCCCACGCGGCGCGCGAATGGCTGACGGGCAGGATGAACGACGAACAGGCCATCGACGACATGGCCGAAAGATACCGGGAACTCTGCGCGGCCTGGGATGCCGCGCGCGCCACCAGGGGAGAGGCGGCATGAAAACGATCCGGCTGACGGCGGCACAGGCACTCGTGCGCTATCTGGCCAACCAGCAGGGCGAGCAGGGCGAGCGTTTCCTGGCCGGCTGCTGGGCCATCTTCGGCCACGGCAACGTGGCGGGGCTGGGAGAGGCTCTGCAGGCGGCGGGCGACGATTTCCCCACCTGGCGCGGCCACAACGAACAGAGCATGGCCCACGCGGCGATCGCCTTCGCCAAGGCCTCGCGGCGGCGGCGCGCCATGGCGGTGACCACCTCGATCGGCCCTGGCGCCACCAACATGGTGACGGCCGCCGCGCTTGCCCATGTCAACCGCCTGCCGGTCCTGTTCCTGCCCGGCGACGTGTTCGCAAACCGCGCCCCCGATCCGGTGCTCCAGCAGATCGAGGATTTCGCCGACGGCACCGTTTCGGCCAATGACTGCTTCCGCCCGGTCTCGCGCTACTTCGACCGCATCACCCGGCCCGAGCAGCTTCTGGCCGCGCTGCCGCGCGCCATGGCCACCCTCACGGACCCGGCCGCCTGCGGCCCGGTCACGCTGGCCCTGTGCCAGGACGTGCAGGCCGAGGCCTTCGACTGGCCGGAGAGCTTCTTCGCGCCGAAGGCATGGCGGGCGCGCCGCCCCCGGCCCGACCCGGCCGAGCTGGCCGCCGCGGCCGAGGCCGTCCGCTCGGCCAGGGCGCCGCTGATCATCGCCGGCGGCGGGGTGCTCTATTCCGGCGCCTGCGATGCCTTGCGCGATTTCGCCGAAACCCACCAGGTGCCGGTGGCCGAAACCCAGGCCGGCAAGTCCTCCCTGCCCTGGGACCATCCGCTCAACCTCGGGGCCATAGGGGTGACGGGCTCTTCCGCCGCCAATGCGGTGGCCGAACGGGCCGATCTGGTGATCGGCGTCGGCACCCGGTTTCAGGATTTCACCACCGGCAGCTGGGCGCTGTTCAAGAACCCCGACAGGCGCATCCTGGCCCTCAACATCCAGCCGTTCGACAGCGCCAAGCACAACGCCCTGCCGCTGGTATGCGATGCCCGCGCCGGCCTGGAGGAGCTTTCCGCCGCCCTGGGCCCCCACAAGGCCGCCGCGCCGGACCCGGCCCTCAAGGCCGGCTGGCTGGCCGCCGTCGAGGCCGCCACCGCCGCACCGCAAGGCAACGCGCTGCCCACCGACGCCCAGGTGATCGGCGCGGTGCAGCGTTCGGTGGACGAAGACGCCATCGTGGTCTGCGCCGCCGGCGGCCTGCCGGGCGAGCTGCACAAGCTGTGGAAGGCGTCCAGGCCGCTGGGCTATCATGTGGAATACGGCTATTCCTGCATGGGATACGAAATCGCCGGCGGGCTGGGCGTGAAGATGGCCCTGCCCGAGCGCGAGGTGGTGGTGATGGTGGGAGATGGCTCCTACATGATGATGAACTCCGAACTGGCCACCTCGGTGATGCTGGGGCAAAAGATCATCGTCGTGGTGCTCGACAACCGCGGCTTTGCCTGCATCAACCGGCTGCAGATCGGGACGGGGGGCGAAAGCTTCAACAACCTGCTCGACACCGCCCGCCACGAGGTGCCCTCGCAGATCGACTTCGCCGCCCATGCCGCGGCGATGGGGGCGATATCGGAGAAGGTGGACTCGATCGCCGAGCTGGAAGCGGCCATGGGCCGCGCGCGCGCCGCCGAGCGCTCCTGTGTCATCGTGATCGACACCGATCCGATGCCCTCCACCGAGGCCGGCGGCCACTGGTGGGACGTGGCCGTGCCCGAAGTGTCGCCCCGCGAACAGGTGCGCAAGGCCCGCGAAGACTATGAAAGACAGCGCCGCAGCCAGCGCCCCGCCGACTGACCCGACCCTCTGACACGGAAATGCATGAATGATTCTTTACGGCACCAACCCGATCGCCTGGTCCAATGACGACGATCACAGCCTCGGCGCGGACATCCCGCTGGAGCAATGCCTGCGCGAGGCGGCCGAGATCGGCTTTGACGGGATCGAGAAGGGCCACAAGATGCCCTCCGAACCCGAGGCGCTGAAGGCAGCCCTCGCACCCTACGGGCTGCGTTTCATCTCGGGGTGGCATTCGCTCAACCTGCTCAGCCGTTCGGCGGAAGAGGAAAAGCGCGCCATCCAGCCGCATCTGGACCTGCTGAAGGCCATGGGCTGCGAGGTGGTGATCGTGTGCGAAACCTCCAACGCGATTCACGGGCGCGACGACGTGCCTCTGCGCGACAGGCCGCGCCTGGCCGATGAGGACTGGCCGCGTTTCGGCGCCGAGGTCGAGAAGGTGGCGCAGCACTGCGCCGAACAGGGGCTGACGCTTGTCTATCATCATCACATGGGCACGGTGGTGGAAACGCCCCAGGAAATCGACCGTTTCATGGAAGTTACCGGCCCGGCCACTAAACTTCTGTTCGATACCGGGCATTGCTATTTCGGGGGCGGCAACCCGGTGGAGGTGATCCACCGCCACATCGGGCGGATCGGGCACATCCACGCCAAGAACGTGCGCCCCATCGTCATGGGGCTGGCCCGCGAGCAGGGGCTATCCTTCCTCGAGGCGGTCCGGCGCGGGGTCTTCACCGTGCCGGGCGATTTCGAGGG
>WFPZ01000302.1 GCA_015487335.1 Paracoccaceae bacterium | reverse complement strand
CGCCGGGCCCAGCGTCTTGCAGGGCCCGCACCACGGCGCCCAGAAATCGACGATGACGGGCACCTCCCTGGAGGCCTCGATCACGTCTTCCATGAAGGTCATTTCGGTGCCGTCCTTGATCAGGTCACCGGTTGCGGCATTTGCGTTTGCGTTCTGGCCAAGCTCCAACATCGGCACGGCTCCTCAATATCACTTCGGTTGCCTGCTAGATGGAGCATCGGCCGCCAGGTTGCAAGGCGGCCGCTCACGCCGGTTACAGATCGAAGGTGGCGAAAACCGGCGCGTGATCGGAAGGTTTCTCCCAGCCGCGGGCTGCGCGCAGAATGCGCGAGCCATGGGCCGCGGCGGCGATGTCGGGGGTAGCCCAGACATGATCGAGCCTGCGGCCCTTGTCGGCGGCGTCCCAGTCGCGGGCGCGGTAGCTCCACCAGGAATAGAGCCGCCCCCGGGGGATGTCGCGCCGCGTGACGTCCACCCAGCGCCCGGCCTCCTGGGCCGCGCCGAGGTGCTCCACCTCCACCGGGGTGTGGCTGACGATCTTCAGCAGCGCCTTGTGATTCCACACGTCATCCTCGCGCGGGGCGATATTGAGATCGCCCACCAGAATCGCCCGCTCGGGCCGCTCGGCGCGAAACCAGTCGCGCATGTCGGCAAGATAGTCGAGCTTCTGGCCGAATTTCTCGTTGATTTCCCGGTCCGGCTTGTCACCGCCTGCGGGAACGTAGAAATTGTGGATCAGCACCCCGTTTTCCAGCCGCCCTGCCACGTGCCGGGCCTGGCCCAGCCCGGCGAAATCGAGATCGCCCGCATCCTCGATGGGCAGGCGCGAGAGGATCGCCACACCGTTGTAGCCCTTCTGCCCGCGCGCCACCATGTAGGGGTAGCCCAGGGCCGCGAAACGCTCGCGCGGAATCTTTTCCACCGGGCTCTTGCATTCCTGCAGGCACAGGATGTCGGGGGCCTCTTCGCGCAGCAGGCGCTCCACCAGCGGCTCGCGCAAGCGCACCGAGTTGATGTTCCAGGTGGCGAGGGTGAATGGCATGGGCATCTCCTTTGATGCCCTTTTTCGCGAAAAAAAGACCCGGCACAAGGCCGGGTCAGTCCAACAGGGAGGTTGTGCGCCCATACCCCGGCGCACGCGGGGATTCGTCATGTCACCAGTCTGTAGCCCCCGGATTCGGTCACAAGAAGGCGGGCATTTGACGGATCCGGTTCTATTTTCTGGCGAAGGCGGTAGATGTGCGTCTCCAGCGTGTGGGTCGTGACACCCGCATTGTAGCCCCAGACCTCGTGCAGCAGCACGTCGCGCGGCACCACCCCCTCGGTGGCACGGTAGAGGAATTTCAGGATGTTGGTTTCCTTCTCGGTGAGGCGGATCTTCCTGCCATCCTCGGTGACCAGCATCTTCATCGCCGGCTTGAACGTGTAGGGCCCAAGCTGAAACACCGCATTCTCGGACTGCTCGTGCTGGCGCAGCTGCGCGCGGATGCGTGCCAGAAGCACCGGAAACTTGAACGGCTTGGAAACGTAGTCGTTCGCGCCGGCATCGAGGCCCAGGATGGTGTCGGCATCGGAATCATGGCCGGTGAGCATGACGATCGGGCATTTCACGCCCTGCCTGCGCATCAGGCGGCACAGCTCGCGCCCGTCGGTATCGGGCAGGCCCACGTCGAGAATCACCAGATCGTAGATCGCCTCCTTGACCTTGGCCATCGCGGTGGCGCCGTTCTCGGCTTCGAAGACATCGAAGTCTTCGGTCATCACCAGCTGTTCGCTGAGCGCTTCTCTCAGATCGTCGTCGTCATCGACCAGCAGGATCTTCTTCAGACTGCCCATGCGCGGTTCTCCTCTCGTCTTCCGCCCAGAGATGCGAATGAATGGCGAAATCGGCAAGGTTTGCGGCATTCGCCTCACGCGGACGTGTCAAATCGGGGCCGAATGTTTCATATTGCGGCAAAGGCGGCTACATGCAGCCCGAACTCGCAGTGGAATCACCATGGCCCTTGCCCCGACGATCACCGAAAGACTGGCCCGCGCCCGGGCCGATCTGCGCATGGGCGTGCCGGTGGTTCTGGCCTCCGGAGGCGAGGCGATTCTCGCGGTGCCGGCAGAAACGGTGGACGAGGGCCGGCTGGCCGCCTTTCGCGCGCTGGGCCAGCCGGTGCTGGCACTCACCCGCCACCGCGCCGAAACCCTCAAGGCGCGGGCCTACGACGGCGACATCGCCCGCGTCGTGGTGCCGGAATTTGCCGGGGTCGCCTGGATCACCGCCCTGGCTGATCCGGCGGGCGATCTGAACGCGCCGATGAAGGGGCCGCTGAAATCCCTGCGCGGCGGAGAGGCCGGGCTGCACCGGTTGGCCCTGGCGCTGGCCAAGGAGGCGCGTCTGCTGCCGGCAGCGCTGGCGGTGAAGGTGCGCGACGCTCCGGCCCTGGCCGCACGCGAACAGCTGACGATGATCGACGCCGCCGCCGCCGCCCCCGTGCTGGCCGATGCCACGCGGATGAACCCGGTGGTCAGCGCCCGCGTGCCGCTGGAGGTTTCCACCGCCGGGCGGCTGCATGTCTTCCGCCCCGAGGACGGCAGCGAAGAGCATTACGTGGTGGAAATCGGCCGCCCCTCGCGTGACGTGCCGGTGCTGGTGCGGCTGCATTCGGCCTGTTTCACCGGCGATCTTCTGGGCAGCCTGAAATGCGATTGCGGCGCCCAGCTGAATGCCGCGCTGGCCCGGATGGGGCAGGAAGGCGCGGGCGTGCTGCTTTATCTCAACCAGGAGGGGCGCGGCATCGGGCTGGCCAACAAGATGCGCGCCTATTCGCTGCAGGATCAGGGGTTCGACACGGTAGAGGCCAACCACCGCCTCGGCTTCGAGGACGACGAGCGCGATTTTCGCATCGGGGCCTCGATCCTGAAACGCCTGGGCTTTTCCTCGGTGCGGCTTCTCACCAACAACCCCGCCAAGGTGGAGATGATGCAGGCCCATGGCATCGAGGTGGCCGAGCGGGTGCCGCTGAAGGTGGGGCGCACCCGCCACAACGAGGGCTACCTGGAAACCAAGGCCCGCAAGTCCGGCCACCTGCTGTGACCCCGGTGGCGGCGCGATGAACGAAGTGCTGGTGATCGGTGCCGGCCCGGCCGGGCTGATGGCGGCCGAACGGCTGGCGCGCGCCGGCCACCGCGTGGTGGTCGCCGAGGGGCGCCCCTCGGCGGGGCGCAAGCTGCTGATGGCGGGAAAGTCCGGGCTGAACCTGACGAAAGACGAACCCTTCGCGCAATTCCTGGGCCATTACGGTAAAAGCGCTGCCGTGATGCGCCCGATGCTCGAGGCCTTCGGCCCCGAGCAGGTGCAGGACTGGGCCCGCGCCCTGGGGCAGGAGGTTTTCATCGGTTCTTCCGGGCGGGTGTTTCCGCGCGCGATGAAGGCCTCGCCGCTCTTGCGCGCCTGGCTGGGGCGGCTGGCCGGGCTGGGGGTGGCGCTGCGCACCCGCTGGCTGTGGCAGGGCTGGGAGGCGGAGGCCTTCGTGTTCGACACGCC
Source organism: Paracoccaceae bacterium (assembly GCA_015487335.1). GTDB lineage: Bacteria > Pseudomonadota > Alphaproteobacteria > Rhodobacterales > Rhodobacteraceae > S012-89. The sequence goes on along the minus strand of WFPZ01000302.1, from coordinate 6,417 downwards.
CCGGGGAACGGCCCGGCTGCGGCCTCGGGCGGCGGTGCTGGCGCTGGGCGGGGCAAGCTGGCCGCGGCTGGGCTCTACCGGCGCCTGGGTGCCCTGGCTGAAGGCCCGCGGCGTTGCGGTGGCCCCGTTGCGGCCCGCGAATGCCGGGCTGCGGGTGGCCTGGTCGGCGCACATGAGCAAACATTTCGGCCGCCCGGTCAAGAATGTCCGGCTGACGGCAGGCAGCGCCCGCAGCCGCGGCGAGTTCGTGATTTCGGAAAAGGGGCTGGAGGGCGGCGGCATCTACGCCGTCTTTGCGGCGGTGCGCGACGGGGCGCCTCTGGCGCTCGATCTGCTGCCGGAGTGGCCCCTGGCGCGGGTAGAGGCCGCACTGGCCCGGCCGCGCGGCAAGGCCAGCCTGACGAATCACCTGCGCAAGGCGCTGAGGCTGGATGCGGCCAAGCGGGCGCTGCTGATGGAGTTTGCCGGCCCCCACCCCGATCCTGCCCGCCTGCCCGGCCTGCTCAAGGCGCTGCCGGTGCGCCACGAGGGGCCCGCGCCCCTGGCCGAGGCGATTTCCACCGCCGGGGGCGTGGCCTGGGACGCGGTGGATGACGCCCTGATGCTGCGCGCCCTGCCCGGGGTTTTCGTAGCCGGCGAAATGCTGGACTGGGAAGCGCCCACGGGCGGCTACCTGCTGACGGGCTGCCTTGCCACCGGATGGCGGGCCGGCGAAGGGGCCGCCGCCCGGCTCAGGGCCTGAGCGCCCGCGCGAAGGCCTCCCGCGCGGTGAGCCGCTCGGTGTATTCCTTCAGCACATGCCCGACCGGGAAACCGGCGCTCATCGCCCAGCGCCCGCAATGGGCGGCGATGATGTCGGGAATCGTCATCTTCTCGCCCATCAGGAAGGGGCCCTCGCCCAGCCTTTCGGCAAAGCGCTCCTGGCTGCGCGAAAATTCCCATTTCAGGCTGTCCACCACCACGGGCACGCGGTGCTCTTCGGGCAGGTAGGCGGTGTGGCGTGCCGCCATCCACAGGCAGGCATCGAATTCGTCCAGCAGGAACTGGGTGTGCGAATCCTGCCGGGCGCGCTCAAGGCTGCCGCAGGGAAAGGCAAGCCCGCCGTGGCGGTCGGCAAGCCAGGTCATGATGGCGGTCGAATCGGTGATTGCCGCCTCGCCGTGAAGCAGAACGGGGATCTTGCCCGAGGGGTTGATCCGGGTCACCTCCTGCGCGTGGGGCCGGGCCGAGATGCGCTCGTAGGCCACCCCGAGCTCCTCGAGCAGCCAGTAGACGCGCGTGGTGCGCGAACGCCGGTTTCCGATGATCTTGTACATCTTCTTCTTCAACGCCTCCCCATCATGGCCAGCCGTATCAACGTGCGTTCGATGACCGCCATCTGCGGCGCCCGGGCCGACGAACGCAGCGCCAGATCGGTCTCGACGAGCATCTGCAGCGCCCTTTCCAGCCGCGCCGCCCCCCACTTGCGCGCCTGCCGTTCCATGCGTTCCCGGCGCGGGCCGAAGACGGGCGGGCGCATCCGGGCAAGGCCGGCGGCGGGGCCGTCGGGGTGCGAGGCGGCCGCGTGCAGGGCACGGAAATGGCGGGTGGCGCCGATGCACAGGCCCACCGGCTGCACGCCCTGCCCCTCCAGCCGGCGCACCAGCGGGCCGATCTCGGCCTCGCGCGCCTCGGCCACGCAGTGCAGGACATCGTCCATTGCCGCCTCGATGGTGGAGGGCGCGCAGGCCAGCACGTCTTCAGAGCCGACCGGCGTGGCATCCCCCAGCTTGTAGAGCGCCAGCTTTTCGAGGGTGAGGCGAAAATCGCCCGGGTCCAGCTCGCGCGAGAGGGCGACGATGTCCTGCATCGCGGCGCTGTCCACCTGTTTCAGCCCGGCACGGGCCAGCTCGGCCTCGATCTCGTCGCGGCCCGGCGGGTTGTCATAGACTGGCAGGGAATAAGCGGTGGGGTGGGTCTCGAACAGCTTGCGCAGGGTCGAACGCGCCGCCAGGGCCCCGGCCGTCACGATGATCCGGGCATCTTCCGGCTGCCACTCCTGCAGCGCCGCGCCGATGGTTTCGGCCAGCCCGTCGCCGGCCTCCTCGACGAAGACAACGCGCGGGCCGGGAAAGAAGCCCTGCGCCTTGACCGCGTCGATCAGCGCCGCCCTGTCCTTGCGCAACTCTCCGGCCGGCAGGCGGGTGAGGCGCATCTCCTCTTCGCCCTTCGGGCCGATCAGGGCGGCGATGACCTGCTGGCGCTTGAGCGCCACCCGCATGGCATCGGCCCCGTAGATCAGCAGACCGGGCGAGGACGGATCCGGCCGGGCCGGATAGGCGGCGGCGTCCCTGCCGGAAAGCTTCATCCCGCCCAGTCCGCCGAAGCGGCCATCAGCCGGGCCACGACCAGATCGGCCAGGATCACCATCAGCCGCGCGTAGGCGTCACGCTCGGCCGCCAGGGTGGCGATGGTGGCATTGGTGCTGGGCGGAGTGGCAGCGGTATCCACCGCGCCCACGGAATAGCCGGTGAAGGCTTCGACGCTGCCCGAAGTGACGACCTCTCCGCTTCGAAGGTCGTGCAGGGCGTAGCGCAGCTTGCCGATGACGTTGTAGCGGACGAGCTCCTGCTGCGGTGTGACGCCGACTCCCTCCTTGCGCGTGTCGAGCTGATAGGAAAGCCGGTAGCGCGGGGCCTCGGAGCGGCCGAGGCGCTGCTCCAGCCGGCGCACCAGGTCGAACTCGTTGCGGTTGTCCGGCGGGTCCACCTCCAGCCCCGCACCGAGGCCGGCCGCGGGGCCGCCTGGGGCCAGCGCGGGGGCGAAACCGCATCCGGCCAGGGCCAGAAGCCCGGCCAGGGCCAGGCGGCGATCGGCCCTAAATGACGACATTGACGATCCTGCCAGGCACGACGATGACCTTCTTCGGCGCCCTGCCCTGCAGGGCCTTCTGCACAGCATTGTCCTCGAGCGCGCGTTTTTCAACCTCGTCCCGGGGCAGGTCCTTCGCAACGGTCATTTCCGAGCGGCGCTTGCCGTTGATCTGGATCGGCAGGGTCACGGTATCGTCCACCAGCAGGGCCGGATCGGCCTGGGGCCAGGGGGCCTCGGCCACCAGCCCCTCGCCACCCAGCAGCGCCCAGATTTCCTCGGACAGGTGGGGGGTCATGGGCGACATCAGCTGCGCGAGGGTGCGCATCGCCTCGCGCCGCGCCGCCGCCCCCGCCTTCGACCTGGCCAGCACGTTGGTGAAGGCATAAAGCCGGGCGATGGCGGCGTTGAAGCCGAAGCTCTCGATTCCCGTCGTCACCTCGTGGATGGTGCGGTGCAGGGCGCGGCGCAGCTCTTCGTCGCCTTCGCCCTCGCCTTCGGCGGCGGCGATTTCCTCGGCCAGCCGCCAGACCCGCGACAGGTGCCTGTGGGCGGCCTCGGCGCCGGCGGCCGTCCATTCCACGTCGCGCTCGGGCGGGCTGTCGGAAAGCACGAACCAGCGCGCGGTATCGGCGCCATACTGGCCGACGATGCTGACCGGATCGACGACGTTCTTCTTCGATTTCGACATCTTGGCCGAGGGAATCACCTCGACCTCCTCGCCGGTGGCCTTCAGCCGCACGCCGCTTTCGGTGTGCTCCACCTCCTCGGGCAGGTGATAGACGGGGCGGTCTTTTTCGTCGCGCGTCATGTAGATCTCATGGGTCACCATGCCCTGGGTGAAGAGCGCATCGAAAGGCTCGATGGCCTTCTTCGGCAAGTGGCCGCAGATATGCATGGCCCGGGCGAAGAAGCGCGAGTACAGCAAGTGCAGGATCGCGTGTTCGATGCCGCCGATGTACTGATCGACGTTCATCCAGTAGTCCACCTCGGCCGGGTCGGTGGGGGTCTTTGCGTGCGGCGAGGCGAAGCGGGCGTAATACCACGAGCTGTCCACGAAGGTGTCCATGGTATCGGTCTCGCGCAGGGCCGGCTTGCCGCACTCGGGGCAGGCCACGTTGCGCCAGGTGGGGTGGCGCTCCAGCGGGTTGCCCGGCTTGTCGAAGCTCACGTCGTCGGGCAGGGTCACGGGCAGGTTTTCCTTGCGCTCCGGCACCACGCCGCAGGATTCGCAGTGGATCACCGGAATCGGGCAGCCCCAGAAGCGCTGGCGCGAGATGCCCCAGTCGCGCAGCCGGTACCTGGTGACGCCCTTGCCGATGCCGCGGGACTCGCAAAAGGCGATGGCGGCGTCGATCGCCTCTTCGCCGGTCATCACGTCGGAGCCGGCGACCTTCCTCACCCATTTCACCGGCTCGGATTTCGGCGGCACGAAGGCCTGCGTCTCCACCGGCCTGCCGTCCTCGAGCGCCACGAAGGTGTCGATCACCGGCAAATCGTACTTGCGGGCGAAATCCAGATCGCGCTGATCGTGGGCGGGGCAGCCGAAGATGGCGCCGGTGCCGTAGTCCATCAGGATGAAGTTGGCGATCCAGACCGGCAGCTCCCACGCCGGGTCCAGCGGGTGGCGCACCTTCAGCCCGGTGTCGAAGCCCTTCTTCTCGGCCTTTTCCAGCGCCTCCTCGTTGGTTGCCAGGCGCCGGCACTCGGCATTGAAGGCCGCCACCTCCTCGCGGCTTTTCTCAAGCGCCTTCGCCAGCGGGTGATCGGGGGAGATGCCAACGAAGGACGCCCCCATCAGGGTATCGGGCCGGGTGGTGTAGACCTCTATTTTCTCAAACCCGTCAAAGGCTTCCGCCAGATCGAATGAAAACTGCAAGCCCCGCGAGCGCCCGATCCAGTTGCGCTGCATCAGCTTGACCTTCTCGGGCCAGTCGTCCAGCCCGTCGAGGGCCTCCAGCAGCTCCTCGGCGAAATCGGAGATTCGGAAGAACCACTGGGTCAGCTCGCGCCGCTCGACGGGGGCGCCCGAGCGCCAGCCCTTGCCGTCGATCACCTGCTCGTTGGCCAGCACCGTCATGTCCACCGGATCCCAGTTGACGACGGCGTTCTTGCGGTAGACCAGCCCCTTCTCCATGAAGTCGATGAACATGGACTGCTGCTGGCCGTAATATTCCGGGTCGCAGGTGGCGAACTCGCGGCTCCAGTCGAGCGACCAGCCCATGAGCTTCATCTGGGCCTTCATGTCCTCGATGTTGCGCAAGGTCCAGTCCTTCGGGTGGCCGCCCGAGGCCATGGCGGCGTTCTCGGCCGGCAGGCCGAAGGCATCCCAGCCCATCGGGTGCAGCACGTTGTGGCCGGTGGCCTTCTTGTAGCGCGCCACCACGTCGCCCATGGTGTAGTTGCGCACATGCCCCATGTGGATGCGCCCTGAAGGATAGGGGAACATCTCGAGCACGTAATACTTGGGGCGGTCCCTGTCGCGCCGGGCGGTGAAGGTGCCGGCCTCTTCCCAGGCCTTCTGCCATTTCGGTTCCAGCGTGCTGGCATCGTAACGGGGCATGTGCTGTTCCTTGCTGAAAGACGCCGGGCAATCTGCCCGGCGCCCGTGATACTCAAGCTCGAATCCAGGGTCCAGATCCTGCCCCGGGTTACAACCCGCGGTCGCTCATCCGCAACTGGCGGGCGCGGGCGAGAATCGCATCCTCGACGGCGCGCACCGTTTCCGCGCTGGCCGGCCCGGAGCGGGTATGGAGCGCCACCTTGAGCGAGCGCGCATCGAGCGCGGCGTCCTGGATGAAGATCGTGGCGCGATAGGCCCGCCCGCCGCCCGGCGGCGTGCCGTAGCCGGTGACGATCACCCCGGTGAAGGGATCGGCCGATTGCAGGGGCAGGAAGCTCAGCACATCGAGCGCGGCCGTCCAGATGTACTTGTTCACCTGGATCGTGGTGTCGGGGCTTGCCGCCGCCTTGCGCCCGAACAGCCCCTTGCGCGGCGCCGGCTGCGCCACGCTGAGCGTGCCCAGCGGCGGGGGCGTGCCGGCGGTGGCGTTTTCGGGCAGGACGTCCTCGGCCGGGGCGACGCCTGCCTGCCCGGCGCTGCCGCCGCCGAACAGCCCCCCCAGAAAGCCGCTTCCGCCGCCCTGCCCGGCGCAACCGGCCAGGACCAGCGCCGCGGACAGCAACAATGCATTCGCCGGGAATCGGTAAGACGGCATTTGGACAACCCTCCCGCAATAAATCTCTCTTTCGCGTAGTATCGGCTTGAAAAAGCGCTAACAAGGAATTTCGAAACCGGGCGCCCGCGCCAACTGTGGCTTTGCTGCACCATCCCCACACACATTGTGGCGCCGCCGTGCCGGTTGCTTGAAATCCGAAGGGCAAAAGTTCAGAGAAATGTCCATCTGCTTAGTCCGGAAAGGCCGGGGTGAGCGCAATCATGTAAACTTTGAGGGATCACGATGAAAAAACTCATCCTCATGACTTCCGCCCTGACCTTCGTGGGCAGCGCGGCCATGGCCGAAATCACCCTGAGCGGGAAGGCGACTGTCGCCTATGGCAACTGGG
>WFPZ01000301.1 GCA_015487335.1 Paracoccaceae bacterium | reverse complement strand
TGCCACGCAACTACATCCCGGCGGTGGAGGCCGGCGCGAAGGACGCGCTGGAGGAGGGGCCGCTGGGCTTTCCGGTGGTGGACGTCTCGGTGACCCTGACCGACGGCAAGCACCACTCGGTGGACAGCTCCGACTACGCTTTCCGCACCGCCGGCAAGATGGGGGTGCGCGAGGCCCTGCGCGCCGGCTCGCCGGTGCTGCTGCAGCCGATCGAACGGGTGGCGATCCATCTGCCCTCGGCCTATTCGGGCAGCCTTGTGGCGCTGATCGGCTCGCTCAAGGGGCAGGTTCTGGGTTTCGATCCGAACCCGGACGCGCGCGGCTGGGATATCTTCCGCGCCCTGCTCCCGGCCTCGGCGCGCGATGAGCTGTTCCAGGCTCTGGGCGGCATGACCCACGGCACCGCGTGGTTCGAAACCGAGCTCGACCACTACGAGGAGCTGCGCGGCAAGGAAGCCGAGCGGGTTCTGCAGGAGCGAAAGTCCGCGGTGGCCTGAGCGGGCACGCTCCGAACGGAGGTTCCCGTGCCGGCATTCCTGTCGGCGCGGAAGGGATGACCCCGTGAATGCGCGGAGGGGAGAGGATTTTCTCTTTTCCTCCTGCCCGTGCCGCATTATATGAGGCACGACCTCCCCGAAAACGAGAACAGGGTCCAGCCGGACCGGCCGTTTTCCCGGCTAGGGGGGCATTTGTCGAAGGAGACAGGACATGGCCAAACCGTTGATGGCGAAAGCGACCGCCGTATGGCTGGTGGACAACACGACGCTGACCTTCAAGCAGATCGCGGATTTCTGCGGCCTGCACGAGCTGGAGGTGCAGGGCATCGCCGATGGCGACGTGGCCGCCGGGGTCAAGGGGTTCGATCCGATCGCCAACAACCAGCTCACGCCCGAGGAGATCGAGAAGGGCGAGAAGGACCCGAACCACAAGCTGCAGCTGAAGTTCAACCCCGCTGCCGTGGGCGAGGAAAAGCGTCGCGGGCCCAGATACACGCCGTTGTCCAAGCGCCAGGACCGCCCCGCGGCCATCCTGTGGCTGGTCAAGTTCCACCCCGAGCTGTCCGACGGCCAGATCTCGAAGCTGGTGGGCACCACCAAGCCGACCATCCAGTCGATCCGTGATCGGACCCACTGGAACATCGCCAACATCCAGCCGATCGACCCGGTGGCGCTGGGGCTGTGCAAGCAGTCCGAACTGGATGCCGCGGTGCAGAAGGCGGCGGCGAAGAAGGCGCGCGAGGGAGAGGTGATGTCGGATGACGAACGGCGCAAGCTGGTGAGCACCGAGCAGTCCCTCGACATGCCGAGCGAGCCGAAGATCCCCACCGCGATTTCCGGGCTGGAGACCTTCACCCTTTCGGGCGAGGAGGAAGAGGACAGGAAGGACGGGGACGGGGAGCTGGACGCCGACAGCCTGTTCAACCTGCCCGAAAGCGAAGGTTCGGAAGCGGCGGAGAAGGACGAGGGCTGAACTTCGCCCGTTCCGAAACACGTCTTTCGAAAATCCGAAGACCCCGGCCGTCGAGCCGGGGTTTTCATCGCCCCCTCAAAGCGCCTTGCGCGCCTTCAGCGCCGCCGAGATGGTGCCGTCGTCGAGGTAGTCGAGCTCTCCGCCCATGGGCACGCCGCGGGCCAGCGAGGTCACCTTCACCCGGCCTTCCAGCTGTTCGGCGATGTAATGGGCGGTGGTGGCCCCGTCGATGGTGGCGTTGAGCGCCAGGATCACCTCGGTGACGTTTTCCGCCGCCACCCTGTCGATCAGCCGGGGGATGCGCAACTCTTCGGGGCCGATGGAATCAAGCGCGTTCAGCGTGCCGCCCAGCACGTGATAGCGGCCCCTGAACGCCGCGGCGCGCTCCATCGCCCACAGGTCGGCCACGTCCTCGACCACGCAGATCTCGCCGGTGGCGCGCCTTTCGCTCTGGCAGATGTCGCAGATGTCGGCGGTGCCGATATTGCCGCAGTTGAGGCACTCGCGGGCGGTGGCGGCCACATGGTGCAGCGCGTCGGCCAGAGGGGTCATCAGCTGGGCGCGCTTGCGGATCATGTGCAGCACCGCCCGGCGTGCCGAGCGCGGGCCCAGCCCCGGCAGTCTGGCCATCAGCTCGATGAGCGCCTCGATATCCTTCGTGGCCTCGCCCACGGCCACCAGCCTAGAACGGCAGCTTCATGTCGGCAGGCAGGCCCATGCTTTCGGTGAGCTTGCGCATCTCTTCCTGGCTGCGCTCAGCCGCCTTCATCTGCGCATCCTTGATCGCGGCGAGGATCAGATCCTCCACCACCTCCTTTTCATCGGGGTTGAAGATCGACGGGTCGATGTCGAGCGCGGTCAGCTCTCCCTTGGCGGTGGCCGTGGCCTTCACCAGCCCCGCCCCGGATTCTCCGGTGACGGTGATCTGCTCCAGCTCTTCCTGCATCCGCGCCATCTTCGCCTGCATTTCCTGCGCGGTTTTCATCATCTTGGCCATGTCGCCAAGGCCGCCGAGGCCCTTGAGCATCGAGCTTCTCCTCAATGGGTGTGTCGCGATCGGCTCACAGATACGCCCTGGCAGGCCCATCTACAAGGGCGCGTCACTCTTCCTCGAAGGGGTCCCATTCCTCTTCGGCTTCGGCCAGGGCCTCGGAGGCGGCCCGGGCGGCGAGATCCTCGGGGCGGCGGATCTCGGCGATGCGGGCCCGGGGGAAGGCCTCGAAAACCGCCTGGACCAGCGGGTTTTCCCGCGCCTCGGCCTCGGCGGCAAGGCGCTCGGCATCGCGGGTTTCGGCGATGGTGGGACCGCCGCCCTCATTGACGACGGTGACCGCCCAGCGCGCACCGGTCCAGCCCTGCAGGCGCGCGGCCAGCCTGGCGGCAAGGTCGCTCGGGGCGTCGGGGGTGGGCTGGAACTCGATCCGCCCCGGTGCGTAACGGGCCAGACGCAGGTGGTTCTCCACCTCGATCAGCAGCTTGACCTCGCGGTTGTGGCGGATCAGCTCCACCACCTGCTCGAAGCTGGCATAACGGGCCAGGGCGGCTTGCGGCGCCCCGGCGGGGGCGGTGGCCGCGCCATGGGCCGTGGGCCCGCGCGCAGGCGCGGCGGGCGCAGGCGCGTGGCCCCGGGATTCGGTGCCGCCGCCCGGAGCCGGGGCGCTGCCGCCGCTGCCGCCCGAAGGCGGGGGCGGGGCATCCTGCAGCTTGCGGACAAGCTCTTCGGGGCTGGGCAGGTCGGCCACATGGGTGAGGCGGATGATCGCCATCTCGGCGGCCATCATGGCATTGGGGGCCAGCGTCACCTCTTCGAGCGCCTTGAGCAGCATCTGCCACGTGCGGGTAAGCACCCGCATCGGCAGCCGCCCGGCCAGCGCCTGGCCGCGGGCGCGCTCATCGGGCGAGACCGTCGGGTCTTCGGCCGCCTCGGGGGTGATCTGGATGACCGAGATCCAGTGGGTGAGCTCGGCCAGATCGCGCAGCACCGCCATCGGATCGGCGCCGTCGGCATACTGGGCGGAAAGCTCGCTCAGCGCACCGGCGGCATCGCCCTTCATGATCAGCTCGAACAGGTCCATCACCCGGCCCCGGTCGGCCAGCCCGAGCATGGCGCGCACCTGTTCGGCGGTGGTCTCGCCGCCGCCATGGCTCAGCGCCTGATCCAGAAGCGAGGTGGCGTCGCGGGCCGAGCCTTCGGCGGCGCGCACGATCAGCGCCAGCGCCTCGTCGGAGATCTTCGCGCCTTCGGCGCTGGCGATGCGGCGCAGCAGCGCGAGCATGTCCTCGGGCTCGATGCGGCGCAAGTCGAACCGCTGGCAGCGCGACAGCACGGTGACGGGCACCTTGCGGATTTCCGTGGTGGCGAAGATGAACTTCACATGCGCCGGGGGTTCCTCCAGCGTCTTCAGCAGCGCGTTGAAGGCCGAGGTGGACAGCATGTGCACCTCGTCGATGATATAGACCTTGTAGCGCGCCGAGGCCGCGCGGTAGTGGACCGAATCGATGATCTCGCGGATGTCGCCCACCCCGGTGCGCGAGGCGGCGTCCATTTCCATCACGTCCACATGGCGGCCCTCGGCGATGGCCTGGCAATGTTCGCACTTGCCGCAGGGCTCGATCGTGGGGCCGCCGGTGCCGTCGGGCCCCGTGCAGTTGAGCCCCTTGGCGATGATGCGCGCGGTGGTCGTCTTGCCGGTGCCGCGGATCCCGGTAAGGATGAAGGCCTGGGCGATGCGGTCGGCCTCGAAGGCGTTGCGCAGGATGCGCACCATGGCGTCCTGGCCCACCAGATCGGCAAAGGTTTCGGGCCGGTATTTGCGCGCAAGAACCTGGTAGCCGGGCTTGGTGTCGTCGGTCATGGAATCCTCTGGCATCGGGCGGGCTCAGGTTAGGGCCTCTGCGAAGCGGCGTCCAGCCGCGGGCGGTTCCTTTCGCGGGTGACGGCGGCTAATGTATGCGCCACAGGCAACATGTGCGGGGCAACGGTGGCTGAGAACGGGCAGGAAAACAGGGTAATGGTGCTGATGGGGCTGCTGGCGGTGTGGATGGCGGCCTACGGCTATTCGCTGAGCTGGCTGTTTTCGCCCGATCCGGCCGCCACCGGGCTGGCGCGGTTTGCGGGCTTCTTCAGCTGGCAGGCGGTGGCCGGGACCGTGGCCTTCGCCTGCTGGGGCGTGGGCTGGAGCTTTCCGAAGGATTCGGGGATTCGCCGGGTCAGCCGGATGCCCATGGGCCTGGCGCTGGCGCTGCTGCTGGTGCTGGCCGGGCTGGCGCTGTTCGCAGGGTAGGGCCGGTTCAGCGGCCCTCGGTCATCAGGCAGAGCATCTCGAACATCAGCGAGGCCCCGAGGAAGGCGGTGGCGCCGGTAGGGTCGAAGGGCGGCGATACCTCGACGAGATCGGCGCCGGCGATGTTCATCCCGGCCAGCTCGCGCAGCACCTGCAGCGCCTGGAAGGAGTTCGGCCCGCCCACCTCGGGGGTGCCGGTGCCCGGCGCGAAGGCGGGATCGACGAAATCGATGTCGTAGGACAGATAGGCGGGGCGCTCGCCCACGATCTCGCGCGCCTCGGCCATCACGTCGGGGAGGGGGCGGGAGAAGAACTCCTCGATGGTGATGATGCGGATGCCCTCGGCGCGGGCGAAGTCGCGATCCTCGCGGTCATAGACGGTGCCGCGGATGCCGATCTGGACCATGCGCCGGGGGTCCAGCAGCCCCTCTTCCACGGCGCGGCGGAAGGGGGTGCCGTGGGTATACATGGCGCCGCCGAAGTAGCTGTGGAAAAGGTCGGTATGGCTGTCGAAATGCACCATGCCCAGGGGGCCGTCGGTGGCCAGGGCGCGCAGCACCGGCAGCGAGGCGAGGTGATCGCCGCCGGCGATCAGCGGGCGGATCCCGGCATCGCTCATCCTCTCCACGAAGGCGGTGATACGCGCCATCGTATCGGGGATGTCGGCGGGATTGGGTGCCACGTCGCCCAGATCGGCGCAGTTCATCGCCTCGAAGGGGCGGGTGCCGCTGACGGGGTGCTCGGCCCGGATCATGGTGGAGGCGTCGCGCAGCTGGCGCGGCCCGTGGCGCGGCCCGGGGCGGTTGGTGGTGCCGCTGTCCCACGGCACGCCCACGAGGCCGATCTGAACCTCGCCGAAACGCGCGTGGCCGGGCGGCACATGCGGCAGGCGCATGAAGGTGGGGATGCCGGCAAAGCGCGGCAGGTCGAACCCCGAGACCGGCTGGAAGAATGGATCGCTCATCCTCGCCTCCCTGGCTAGCGCAGGCAGCGTGCACCGGAACCTCTGTGCCTGCCAAGATGATTCGCCTGCCGAGGGGAGGGTGAGAGGCTGGACAGCGACCCAGGCGGGGCTCGTTACGGCTGCTTCCTTCCGGACCTGACCGGGTTGGCGAGACGCCTGCCCGCGCCAACCTCTCGCGACAGCAGTTAATCGTGCCGGGGCCGATTGGCAAGCCCGGCCGGTCAGAGGGCAAGCACGAAGCGGACCATGCCGTCAGGCCCTTCTCCGGCCGGCTCGGCATGCAGATGCGCCAGATCGTCCAGATGAGCCGCGGCGCCGGGGCCGGTGTCGAACAGCACGCGCGTGCCGCCGAGCGGGGCGAATGACCAGAACGGCTCTGCGGCGGGCGCGATGGTGCCCTGGCGGCGGACATGGGCCGCGAGGATCTCGCGCAGGGGGGCGGCGCTGCGCCAGACCCCGGCCCCCGGTCCGCAGCCGGGGAAATGCCCGCCCCCGCCGGCCCGGTAGCTGTTGGTGGCGAGGATGAAGCGCATGTCGTCTCGCAGGGGTCTGCCGGCGAATTCCAGCCCCTCGATGCGGCGGGTGCCGGGGTTGGCCAGGGCGCCTTCGTGGTCGAAGCGGGGAGGCTGGCGCAGGTCGATCCGCCAGCGCAGCCCGTGGATCACGTCGAAATGGTGGCCGGGAAACCCCGCATCCAGCAGCATCTGGCCGGGGGCGCCGGGCTCGATCCGGTTGAACTGGCCGGCCGCGCGCTCCAGCCAGTCGCGCAGCTGGGCGCCGGTCAGGAGCAGGGCGCAGATGGTGTTCGGGTAGGGGTAGAGCGCACCCAGATCGCGCAGCGTCAGGGGGCCGGGGGGGATGTCGGTGAAATGCCCCGCCCCGCCGCGCCCGCCGGTGCGAAACGGCGCAATGGCCGAAAGCACCGGCAGGCCCTCGTGGGCGGTGCCGCGCAGGGCCTCGCGGACGGCGTCGTGCTGCACGTCGGCCACCAGCTGGAGCATCGCGGAAGGGGCAATGCGGGCGAAATGGCTGTGCAGCGGCACCTCGGTGCGTGCCACCGGCTGGCGGATGCGCGCCAGCGTGGCCTGATGCGCCGGGGCGGTGGCGCGCAGCAGGTCCTCGTCGGGGGGCAGGCCCTCGGCGCACAGCAGGCGGCTGTCGCTGTCCGTCACCCGCCAGCGACGCCCGTCGTGCTGCAGGGTCAGGTCGATCACCCCGAGGTGGCTGCCGGCAAAGCCCGGCATCACCGCCGGCACCCCGCCGATCAGCCCGCGCCCGGCATCGACGCCGGGGTGGCCTTCGAAGGCGGGAGAGGGAAAGAGCGCGTGGCTGTGGCCGGCGACGATCGCATCTATGCCCTCTACCCCGGCCAGCGGCACGGCGGCGTTCTCCATGCCCTCGCGGTGCTCGGCCGGGCCGATGCCGCTGTGGGCGAGCGCGATCACGATATCAGCGCCGCGGGCGCGCATCCGGGGCACCACCTCGCGGGCGGCGGCGAGGATGTCCTGCGTGGTCACCTGCCCGGCAAGGTGGCTGTCCCAGGCCATGATCTGCGGCGGCAGGAAGCCTGTCACCCCGATGTGCACGCAGCGCCGGTGGCCCTCGTCATCGGTCAGGCTGCGCTCGAGAATCACGAAGGGCGGCAGCAGCGGCTTGCCGCCGAGCGCGCCCAGCAGGTTGGCCGAGACCAGCGGGAAGGCGGCCCCGGCAAGGGCCTGGCGCAGGAAATCCAGCCCGTAGTTGAACTCGTGATTGCCGAGGGTGGCGGCGTCATGGCCAAGCAGGTTCATCGCCGCGATGGCGGGGTGGGGATGCTCTTTCAGAAGCCCGGGGTTGTCAGCGATGTAATCGCCCACCGGCGTGCCCTGCAGGAAATCGCCGTTGTCGAGCAGCAGCACGTTGGGGGCCTGCGCGCGCTGCCGGCGGATCAGCGTTGCGGTGCGGGCCAGACCGAGCGAGCGCAGGGTGCGGTCGGCGTAGTAATCATGGGGATGGATGTGCAGGTGGATGTCGGAGGTGGCCAGCACGCGCAGCCGCACCGGGCGCTTGCGGGGCGCGCGAGGTATGGAGGTTGCTTTGCTCACGTCTTCCCTGTCTGCCTGTCCACGGGTCCGGGCCGGGCGCTTCGCTCTTCGGCGGGCCGTTGCAATCTGCGACAGTGGTTAATCGAATGAAGCGGGCAGTTGAAGCCGATTGTCCGCTTGACGCGGGCCTTCGCGAAGGGCAGCCGGCCCGGATTCACTGGCCCGGCCTGCAGGAAGGGCTGAGGATGCGTCGATTCAGGGTTTCCGCGGAAAAAGCGGCTTGCGAAGTGGCGCAATTGGCCGCAAAAGTCTGGCAGCGCAACAGGCGGGCAGGAAACGAGTGGGCAGGAAATGAAGTTCTCGACCCGGCAGGATATCCAGGCCCCTATCGAGTTCGTCTTCGAACGGGCCTCGGATTTTTCCAGTTTCGAGCGGCAGGCCATGCGCCGCGGCATCGAGATCGAGCGCGAGAACGGCGCAGACGGTCCCCCCGCGCCGGGGCTGCGCTGGAACGCCCGTTTCGACTGGCGCGGCAAGCCGCAGCGGCTGAAGGCCGAGCTGACCGGATTCGATGCGCCGGAGCGCATTCTGATCCAGTCGGTCGTGGGGGGGATTGAGGCGGATTTCGAGATGCAGTTCCTCGCGCTTTCGCGCAACCGCACGCGGGTGATCGTGGGGCTTGAACTGGCCCCGCGCACGATCACGGCGCGGCTGCTGGTTCAGTCTATGAAGCTGGCCAAGAACCGGCTCAACGAGCGTTTCGCCAGACGGGTGGCGAAATTCGCCCGCGAGCTGGAAAAGCACCCCGCGGCCGGCGCGCGCCCCGGCGCCTGAGCCCCGGGCTAGCGGCGGCGCGGATCGGCGGGGTAGACGCCGAGGATCTTCAGGTAATCGGTGAAGTAGTCCAGCTCTTCGAGGGCGAGGCGGACGTTGCGGTCGTCGGGGTGGCCCTCGATGTCGGCATAGAACTGGGTGGCGGTGAACGAGCCGTTCACCATGTAGCTTTCCAGCTTGGTCATGTTCACCGAGTTGGTCGCGAATCCCCCCATCGCCTTGTAGAGCGCCGCCGGAATGTTGCGCACCTGGAACACGAAGGAAGTGATCATCCCGTGCGCGCCGCGGCGGGTGTAGTCGGGCTCGCGCGCCATCAGCAGGAAACGGGTGGTGTTGTGCGAATGGTCCTCGATATGGCGGGCCAGCACGTCGAGGCCGTAGATCTCTCCGGCCAGGTCCGAGGCGAGGGCGGCCTGGGACGGATCGCCCTCCTCGGCCACCCGCCTGGCTGCGCCGGCGGTGTCGGCGGCGGTGACGGGGGCGATCCCGTGCGCGCGCAGGAAGTCGCGGCACTGGCCCAGCAGCACGGTGTGGCTGAGCGCCCTCTTCACCTGGTCCGTGGTGGCGCCGGGCACGCCCAGCAGGTTGATGTGCACCCGCACGAAGGCCTCGTCCACGATGTGCAGGCCAGAGGCCGGCAGAAGGTGGTGGATGTCGGCCACCCGGCCGTAGGTGGTGTTTTCCACCGGAAGCATGGCCAGCTCGGCGTCGCCCCGGCGCACGGTCTCGATGGCCTCCTCGAAGGTCGGGCAGGCGACGGCCTCCATCTCGGGGCGGGCGTCGTGGCAGGCCTGGTGCGAATAGGCGCCGGGCTCTCCCTGGAATGCGATGCGGCCGGTCATTTCGTCTTTCCGCGGGTTTCAAATTCGTGAGAGGTCGTTTCGTCGCGGTCTTATACCTTGAAACCTGCCGGTGGAAGCGGATAGAAAGCGCCGGACCCTGCACAACATGGAACGCGACATGTTCGACACAATGAAAGTGACCAAGATCGTGGGTGGCCTGACGAGCGCCCTGCTGGTCTTTCTGTTCGCCAACTGGGCGGCGAACAGCCTTTACGGCTTCGGCGAGAAGCGAGGCGAAGGCGAAGAAAAGATGGCCTATGTGATCGAAACCGAGGAGGACGGCGGCGGTGCACAGGAGACCGCGGTCGAGGAGGGCCCCGATTTTGCCACCCTTCTGGCTTCGGCCGATCCGGAAAAGGGCGCCAAGCTGTTCAAGAAATGTGCAGCGTGCCATGCCATCACCCCGGGTACCAACCGCACCGGCCCCACCCTTTACGGCGTGGTCGGGCGCGACATCGGCTCGGTCGAGGGCTTCGGCTACTCCGCGACCCTGGCCGAGATGGAGGGCAACTGGGACCCGGAGGCGCTCAACGGGTTCCTGGAAAACCCCAAGGGCTATGCGCCGGGCACCAAGATGGCCTTCAAGGGTTTCAAGAAGGTCGAGGAGCGGGCAGATATCATCGCCTATCTTCAGACCCTGTCCGAGTAACGTTTCCGGACATCGTGGAAACATGGGGCCGTCCCGCGGGGCGGCCCTTTCTCGTGTTCCGTCGCGTTGCCCGCCCGGAGCAGGAGGACGCCGGCATCACGGATTATCAACTTGATTGTTCGTCGCCGCCGCCTTTAGCTGTAGCAAACAGGAAGAAAGTGCGGGCCGGAGCCCGAAGCGAAGGAGGTAACGATGGCGACGACGAGGATGAATGCTGGTTCCGTGCTGCGGACCGGGGGAAGCGGCGCTTTCATGCGCGCCCTGATGGCCGGCCCGATTCTGCTTGCAACCCTGCTGTGGGCCTCCTTCGCCATGGCGCAGGAAACCACCGTCGCGCACGGCTTCTCCAAGTTCGGCGGGCTGAAATATCCGGCCGACTTCCAGCAGCTCGATTACGTCAACGTTGATGCGCCCAAGGGCGGCGAGATCGCCGTCTGGACGATGGGCACCTTCGACAGTTTCAACCCCTATGCCCGCAAGGGCGTTGCGGCCTGGGGCTCGACCATCGGGGTCGAGCGGCTGATGACCGGCACCGCCGACGAAATCGGCTCTTCCTACTGTCTGATCTGCGAAACCCTGGAATATCCCGAGGATCACTCCTGGGTGATCTTCAGGCTGCGCGAGGGCGTGAAGTTTTCCGACGGCACGCCGGTGACGGCCGAGGACGTGGTGTTTACCCACAACCTGTTCATGGAGCAGGGCCTGCCTTCCTACCGCGAGGGCGTGTCGCGGATCATCCAGAGCGTCGAGGCGCTGGACGAGCGGACGGTCAAGTTTACCTTCGTGCCCGAAAGCGCCAAGCTTGACCGCATCGAACAGGCCGGCTCCACTCCGGTGCTGTCCAAGGCCTGGTTCGAGAAGACCGGCGCGCGGCTTGACGAATCCAGCCTCGAGCCCTTCCTGGCCACCGGCCCCTACGTGCTGGACAGCTACGACATCAACGAACGCATCGTCTATCGGCGCAATCCCGACTACTGGGGAAAGGATCTGCCCATCAACCGCGGGCGCTACAACTTCGACCGCATCCGGGTGGAGTATTTCGCCGATTCAAACGCCGCCTTCGAGGGCTTCAAGGCCGGCGCCTATACCTTCCGGATAGAGAATTCCTCCAAGCAGTGGGCCACCGGCTATGATTTCCCGGCGCTCCAGAACGGCTATGTGGTCAAGGAAGAGCTCTACAACGGCAACATGGCGCCGGGTCAGAGCTTCGTCTTCAACCTGCGCCGGCCGCAGTTCCAGGACATCCGGGTGCGCCAGGCGATCGAGATGATGTTCAATTTCGAGTGGTCGAACGAAAGCCTCTTCTTCGGGCTCTACGAACGGATCAACTCCTTCGTCGAGAACTCCTATCTGGAGCCCACGGGCCTGCCCACGCCGGAAGAGCTGGCGGTGCTGGAGCCGATCGCCGACAAGCTGCCCGAGGGGGTGCTTGATTCCGAGCCGGTGATGGGCACGGTCTCCAACCCTGCCCAGGCCTTCGACCGCAGGAACGCCCGCAAGGCGGCGGCGCTTCTGGACGAGGCCGGCTGGCTGGTGGGCGACGACGGCCTGCGCCGCAATGCCGCCGGCGAGACGCTGCGGGTGGAGTTCCTCTCGCGTTCGCCGGCCTTCGACCGGATCATCAACCCCTATGTGGACAACCTGCGCAAGATCGGTGTCGATGCCGTGCTCAACCGGGTGGACAATGCCCAGTGGGTCGATCGCCGCTATGCCTTCGACTACGATCTGGTCATCGACAACCTGGCGCTGGGCTACGAGCCCGGCTCGGGGCTGGCGCAGATGTTCGGCTCGGCCGATGCCGACGTGTCGGTGTTCAACTCTCCGGGGCTGAAGAACGAGGCGGTGGACGCGCTGATCGAGGTGATCCGCAATGCCGAGACGAAGGAACAGCTGATCCCCGCGGTCAAGGCGCTCGACCGGGTGCTGCGGGCGCTGCGCTTCTGGGTGCCGCAGTGGTACAAGGACGTGCACACCGTGGCCTATTTCGACATGTTCGAATACCCCGAGAACCTGCCGCCCTACGATCTCGGCTACCTCGACTTCTGGTGGTACAACGCCGAGAAGGCCGAGGCCCTGAAGGCCGCCGGCGCGCTGCGCTGAGGAGCTGACGGGCAAGCCGGGGCGGGCGCGACATGGGCGCATACATCCTGCGGCGGTTGCTGCTGATCATTCCCACGCTGCTTGGGATCATGATCATCAACTTCACGCTGACCCAGTTCGTCCCCGGCGGGCCGATCGAACAGATACTCGCCCAGATGCAGGGCGAGGGCGACGTGTTCGAGACCATCGCCGGGGGCGGGCAGGAGGCCGGGGAAAACGTGCCCGCCCAGACAGAGGGCAACGGCTCCAGGTATCTCGGGGCGCGCGGCTTGCCCGAGGAATTCATCAGGGAGCTGGAGCGTCAGTTCGGCTTCGACAAGCCGCCGCTCGAGCGCTTCCTGAACATGATGTGGAGCTATGTCCGCTTCGACTTCGGCGAAAGCTACTTTCGCAATGCCGGGGTGCTGGAGCTGGTCTGGGACAAGCTGCCGGTCTCGATCACCCTGGGACTGTGGACGACGCTGCTGGCCTATCTCGTCTCGATCCCTCTGGGCATCCGCAAGGCGGTGCGCGACGGCTCGCGCTTCGACACCTGGACCAGCGCGCTGATCATCGTGGGCTACGCCATCCCCGGCTTCCTGTTCGCCATCCTGCTGCTGGTGCTGTTCGCCGGGGGCTCGTACTGGCAGATCTTCCCGCTGCGCGGGCTGGTTTCGGACAACTGGGAAGAGCTTTCGCTGCTGGGCAAGGTGGCCGACTACTTCTGGCACATCACCCTGCCGGTGCTGGCCTCTTCCATCTCGGGTTTCGCTACCCTGACGCTTTTGACCAAGAACAGCTTCCTCGACGAGATCAAGAAGCAATACGTGATCACCGCCCGCGCCAAGGGGCTGTCGGAGCGGCGGGTGCTGTACGGCCACGTGTTCCGCAATGCCATGCTGATCGTGATCGCGGGCTTTCCGTCGGTGTTCATCGGGGTGTTCTTCGGCGGCTCGGTGATCATCGAGACGATCTTCTCGCTTGACGGGCTGGGCCGGCTGGGCTTCGAGGCGGCGGTGGCGCGCGACTATCCGATCATCTTCGGAACCCTGTTCTTCTTCGGGCTGATCGGCCTGCTGGTCGGCATCCTCTCCGACCTGATGTATGTCTTCGTCGATCCGCGGATCGACTTCGAGGTGAGGGAAGGCTGATGGTCAGTGCGTCCGATCACGCCACGGACGATCGCCTGGCGCCGCCTTCCGCGCCGCGCCGCCGGCCGTGGCTTTCGCCCCTCAACCAGCGCCGCTGGCGCAACTTCCGGCGCAACCGCCGCGCCTTCTGGTCGCTGATCATCTTCTCGGCCATGTTCGGCCTGTCGCTGTTTGCCGAGTTCATCGCCAACGACCGGCCGATCCTTGTCAGCTACCGCGGCCAGCTGTTTGCGCCGATCTACAGGTTCTACCCCGAAACCGCCTTCGGCGGCGACTTTCGCACCGAAGCCATCTACCGCGATCCGGCGGTGCAGTGCCTGATCATCTCGGGCGGGCTAGAGGAATGCTGGGACGACCCGCAGGCGGTGATCGAGGATGCAGCCGACGGCGAGGTGGCCGGCAGGCCGATAGAGAAGGGCTGGCTCTTGTGGCCGCCCATACGTTACTCCTACGACACCATCTCCGACGTGCGCGGCGTGGCGCCCGCCCCGCCCAGCGCGGTGCATCTGCTGGGCACCGACGATACCAAGCGCGACGTGCTGGCGCGGGTGATCTACGGTTTCCGGCTGTCGATCGTCTTCACCATCATCGTCACCGTAACCGCCTCGGTTCTCGGCATCATCGCCGGTGCCGTGCAGGGATATTTCGGCGGCTGGACGGATCTGCTCTTCCAGCGTGCGCTGGAAATCTGGGGCTCCACCCCTTCGCTCTACGTCATCATCATCCTGTTCGCGATCCTGGGCCGAAGCTTCTGGCTGCTGGTGTTCATCACCATCCTCTTCGGCTGGCCGGCGCTGGTGGGGGTGGTGCGCGCCGAATTCCTGCGTGCGCGCAACTTCGAATATGTGCGCGCGGCGCGGGCGCTGGGGGTTTCCAACCGCACGATCATGTTCCGCCACATGCTGCCCAATGCCATGGTGGCCACCCTCACCATGCTGCCGTTCATCATCACCGGCACCATCGGCACGCTGGCCTCGCTCGATTTCCTCGGCTTCGGCCTGCCTTCCTCGGCCCCCTCGCTGGGCGAGCTCACGCTGCAGGCCAAGCAGAACCTGCAGGCCCCCTGGCTGGGCTTCACCGCCTTCTTCACCTACGCGATCATGCTCTCGCTGCTGGTGTTCATCTTCGAGGGCGTGCGCGATGCCTTCGATCCGCGGAAGACCTTCCAATGAGCGGCGTTCTCGAGGTGCGCAACCTGTCGGTGTCCTTCCGCCAGGACGGGCGCAGCATAGAGGCGGTACGGGGCGTGTCCTTCTCGGTGGGCCGGGGCGAAACCGTGGCCCTGGTGGGCGAGAGCGGCTCGGGCAAGTCGGTGACGGCGCTGTCCACCGTTTCGCTGCTGGGCGACAGCGCCCGGGTGTCCGGCTCGGTGCTCTATGGCGGCAAGGAGCTGATCGGCGCGCCGGAAAAGGAGCTGATGAAGGTGCGCGGCAACGACATCTCCTTCGTCTTCCAGGAGCCGATGACTTCGCTCAACCCCCTGCACACGCTGGAAAAGCAGCTGGCCGAAAGCCTGGCCCTGCACCAGGGGCTGCGCGGGCCGGCGGCGCGGGCGCGCATCATCGATCTGTTGCAGAAGGTGGGCATACCGGAGGCCGAATCGCGCCTCGGCGCCTATCCGCACCAGCTCTCGGGCGGGCAGCGGCAGCGGGTGATGATCGCCATGGCGCTGGCCAACGGCCCCGATCTGCTGATCGCAGACGAACCCACCACCGCGCTCGACGTCACCATCCAGGCCCAGATCCTCGAGCTTCTGGCCCGGCTGAAGGCGGCCGAGGACATGTCGATGCTGTTCATCACCCACGATCTGGGAATCGTGCGCCGCATCGCCGACAGGGTCTGCGTGATGCGTGACGGCGAGATCGTCGAGCAGGGGCCGACCGAAGAGATCTTCTCCGGCCCCCGTCACCCCTACACGGTGAAACTGCTGAGCGCCGAGGCCGTCGGTGCGCCTGCGCCGGTTCCCGAGGGGGCGCAGGAGGTGGCGCGCACCGAAAACCTGCGCGTCTGGTTTCCCATCCAGCGGGGGCTGCTCAAACGCACCGTCGGCCATGTGAAGGCGGTCAATTCCGCCACGCTTTCGGTGCGCGAGGGCGAAACCGTGGGCGTGGTCGGCGAAAGCGGCTCGGGCAAGACGACGCTTGCACTGGCAATGATGCGGCTGATCCCGTCCGATGGCCCGATCGTCTTTCTCGGCCAGGACATCCAGGGCTGGAAATCCAGGCGCCTGCGCCCCTTGCGGCGGCACATGCAGATCGTGTTCCAGGATCCCTACGGTTCGCTCTCGCCGCGCATGACGGCCGAAGAGGTGATCGCCGAGGGGCTGAGCGTGCATGCGGTGGACCCCGGGCGCAACCGCCGCGAGATGGTGGCCGAAGTCATGGAGGAGGTCGGGCTGGACCCGGCCACCATGCACCGCTACCCGCATGAGTTCTC
>WFPZ01000300.1 GCA_015487335.1 Paracoccaceae bacterium | reverse complement strand
GGGCAGGGTGAAATCGGGGGCGGGTTTGCCGGTTTCGATCATGGGAATGGCCACATCTGGTTGAAACTCGTTCCAGTTTTAGGGCCTAACGGGCAAAGATAAAGGGCAAGAGTGACGGCGTGAGCGAATTGCAGCCAGATCATGACAGCGGGCAGGGCGGAAGGCCCGGGCCCTCGCGCAAGCGAGGCCGCCGGTTCGGCGGCGGGGTGCTTGTGCTTGCCCTGCTGGCCGTGCTGGCGGGCGGGATGGCGCTTTTCGTGCTGTCGGGGCGCGCCATCGAGGCGCCGCAGTGGCTTTCGGAGATGGTGGCTGAGCAGCTCAACGCGCGCCTGCCCGAGGGACGGGTGACGCTGGGGCGGCTTGTGCTGCAGGCCGACGAAGACGGCCTGCCGGGGCTGCGGCTGCTTGATCTGGGCATCTTCGACGGCCGCGGCTCGGAGATCGCGCGGCTCAACGAGGTGGGGGCGCGGGTCTCCTTCGGCGCTCTGTTGCGAGGCGAGCTGCGCACCGACCTGCTGCGCCTCTCGGGCGCCCAGATGACCCTGCGGCGCAAGCGCGACGGCACGTTCGACCTCTCCTTCGGCGGGGGGGCGCGCACCAGCGGCACCTTCGCCGACGTGGTCGATGCGGTGGAGGCCACGCTGGATGCCCCGCCCCTGGGCACCATCGGCGCCTTCGAGGCGGTGGATCTGACGATCACCATCGAGGATGCCCGCTCCGGCCGACTGTGGCAGATCACCGACGGGGCGCTGCGGGTGAAGCGCAATGAGACGGGTCTGGATCTTTCCGCCGATTTCGACGTGTTCAACGGCACCGAGGAACTGGCCGAGACGGTGCTCGGCCTTTCCACCAATCGCGACAATGCCGCCGTCTCGCTGGGGATCTCCTTCAGCAACGCCGCCGCCGCCGACATTGCCCTGCAGACCCCGGTGCTCAGCTTTCTCGGGGTGCTGGAGGCGCCCATCTCGGGGGCGGTCCGGGCCGATTTTGACAGCCGCGGTGATCTCGACAGCCTCGACGGCACGCTGGAGATCGGCGCCGGCGCGCTGCAGCCCACGGCGGCCACCCCGCCGGTGCGTTTCGACAGCGGCAAGGCCTATTTCAGCTACGACCCCGAAGCGGAGAAGATCACCTTCACGGAAGTTTCGGTGAACACCGACGCGGCCAGCCTGGTGGCGCGGGGGCAGGCCTACCTGCGCGACAAGCGCGAGGGCTGGCCCTCGGCGCTGCTGGGGCAGTTCACCCTCGAGGGGCTGGAGCTGCGCACCGAGGAGCTGTTCGAGCAGCCGATCCGCTTTTCCCGCGGCGCGGCCGATTTCCGGATGCGCCTGGCGCCGTTTTCGGTGGAGGTGGGGCAGCTGATGCTGGCCGAGGCCGACGAGAAGATGCTGGTCCGCGGGCGCATCGCGGCCGCCCCGGAGGGCTGGGAGCTGAGCGCCGACATGGAGCTCAACCGCATCACCACCGAGCGGCTGTTTGCGCTGTGGCCGGCGCTGCTGGTGCCCAACACCCGCAAGTGGCTGCTCGACAACCTGCGCACCGGGGTGCTCTCCAACGTCCGCGGCGCGGCGCGCATCCGCCCCGGCCAGGAGCCGCGGTTGATGCTGGGCTACCGGTTCTCGGAAGGGGTGGTGCGCTTCATCCGCACCCTGCCGGAGCTGACCGGCGCCGAAGGCTATGCCACGCTCGAGGGCAGGACCTTCTCGCTGGCG
The DNA here is from genome assembly GCA_015487335.1 of Paracoccaceae bacterium. Classification (GTDB taxonomy): domain Bacteria; phylum Pseudomonadota; class Alphaproteobacteria; order Rhodobacterales; family Rhodobacteraceae; genus S012-89. Next base: position 3,329 of record WFPZ01000300.1, on the reverse strand, counting down.
CTGGAGAAGGGCGTCGTTACCGCGCCTCTTGGCGGGCAGGTGGACATGGCGGGCTCTTCGATGCGCATCCCGGACGTGACGAAAAAACCGGCCAGGGCGGAAATCTTCCTTGACGGCCGCGCTCCGGCCACCGCCATCCTGTCGCTGCTGAACGAGCCGCCCTTCCGCATCCTGCGCAACACCGATATCCCGGTGGACATGGCCGAGGGCGAGGCCGCCTTCCGCGCCGAGGTGGCGTTCGATCTCAGGAAGAAGATCATGATGCCCGACGTGAGCTTCGACGTGACGGGAGAGCTGAGGCAGGTGCGCTCCGAAAGGCTGGTGCCTGGGCGGGTACTGTCGGCCCGGCGGCTGGAGTTGCGGGCCAACCCGCGGGAGGTGGAGATCTTCGGCCCGGTGCGGCTGGGCCTGGCCGAGGCCGACGCGCGCTGGCGCAAGGCGCTGGGCCCCGGCGCGGGAACCGCCAGCGAGGTGACCGGCACGGTGCGGCTTTCGCAGGGCTTCGTGGAGGAATTCGGCATCGGCCTGCCGAAGGGCTCGGTTGACGGCGCGGCGCTGGGGCAGTTCCGGCTGGAGCTGCCGGGCGGCGGCAGGGCGCCGCGGTTTTCCCTGCTGTCGGATCTCAACCGCGTCGGCCTGCGCCTTGATGCGATCGGCTGGTCCAAGCCGAAGAACCGCACCGGCCGGCTCGAGGTGGTGGGCCATCTGGGCGACGATCCCAAGATCGAAAGCCTGGAGTTCAGCGCCCCCGGCCTGCGGGCGACCGGCGGGCAGGTCACGCTTGCCCCCGGCGGGGCGATGGAGCGGGCCACCTTCGAGCGGGTGCGCCTGGGCGGCTGGCTGGATGCGCCGGTAACGCTGGTCGGGCGCGGGCCGGGGGCCGATCCGGGCGTGGTGGTGCAGGGCGGGACGATCGACATCCGCAAGACGGATTTCGCCAGCGCCGGGCAGGGCGGGGCGGGCAGCGACGCACCGATCACGCTGGCGCCGGAACGGGTTGTCGTGACCGAATCCATCACCCTGACCGGGCTCACGGGCGAGTTTTCCAACCGCCGGGGCCTTTCCGGCGCCTTCACGGCGCGCATCAATGGCGGCACCCCGATCAGCGGTCAGGTCGAGCCGCAGCGGGGCGGCACGGCGGTGCGCATCCGCAGCGACGACGCCGGGGGCGTGCTGCGCGATTCGGGGGTGTTCGATACCGCGCTGGGCGGCCGTTTCGACATGACGCTCAACCCCACCGGGCGCGATGGCGTCTATCGCGGCACGATGTCGATCGCCAACACCCGGGTCAGGGACGCCCCGGCGCTCACCGAGCTGCTCTCGGCCATTTCCATCGTCGGCCTGCTGGATCAGCTCGGCGGGCCCGGCATCACCTTTACCGACGTGAAGGCGCGCTTCGAGCTGACGTCGAAGGCCCTGACCCTGCGGCGCTTCAGCGCGGTCGGGCCGTCGCTGGGCATCACCCTCGAAGGGCGCTACGACATGGAGAATTCACGGATGAACATGCAGGGCGTCCTCTCGCCGGTCTATTTCCTCAATGCGGTGGGGCAGGTGTTCACGCGCCGCGGCGAGGGGCTGTTCGGCTTCAGCTTCCGCCTGCGCGGCCCCAGGGACAACCCCAGGGTTTCCGTCAATCCGCTGTCGATCCTGACGCCGGGGATGTTTCGCGAAATCTTCCGCACGCCGCCGCCGCAGGCCGGCGGAGGCAACGGAGAAGACGGCCAATGAAGCTTTCCGATTTCGACTTCGACCTGCCCGAAGAGCTGATCGCCACCCGCCCCGCGCGCCCGCGCTCGGCTGCGCGGCTGCTGGTGGCCACGCCCAGCAGCATCACCGATGCCCATGTGCGCGACCTGCCCGGCTTCCTGCGCCCCGGCGACCGGCTGGTGCTCAACGATACGCAGGTGATTCCCGCCCGCCTGAGCGGGACGCGCCGGCGCGAGAGCGAAGCGGGGGTCAGCGAGGCGCGCATCGAGGTCACCTTGCTTCAGCCCGCGCCCGAGGGCCATTGGCGCGCCCTCGTCAAGCCGCTGAAGAAGTTGCGCGAGGGCGAGGAGGTGCGCTTTTCGCCCCGGCTCTCGGCGCGGCTTGTGCGCAAGGAGGACGGCGAGGCGGTGCTGGCCTTCAACCTGTCAGGCGAGGATTTCGATGCCGAACTGGCCAGGGCCGGCGCGATGCCGCTGCCGCCCTACATCGCCGCCCGCCGCCCCGCCGACGAGCGCGACCGCGAGGATTACCAGACGGTCTGGGCCCGCCGCCCCGGGGCGGTGGCCGCGCCCACGGCCTCGCTGCATTTCGACGAACCCCTGCTGGAAGAGCTGCGCGCCATGGGGGTGGGGATGACCCATGTCACCCTGCACGTGGGCGCAGGCACCTTCCTGCCGGTCAAGGTGGAGGATATCAGCCGCCACCGGATGCATGCCGAATGGGGGCAGGTGAGCGCCGCCGCCGCCGAGGAGATCAATGCCACGCGGGCGCGTGGCGGGCGGATCATCCCCGTGGGCACCACCGCGCTGCGCCTGATCGAGAGCGCCGCCGACGAGGCGGGCCGGATGCGCCCCTGGGAGGGCGAGACCGACATCTTCATCACGCCGGGCTACCGCTTCAGGGTGAGCGATGCGCTGATGACCAACTTCCACCTGCCGAAATCGACGCTGATGATGCTGGTCTCGGCGCTGATGGGCCCGGCGCGGATTCGCGAGATCTACGCCCATGCCATCGCCGCGCGCTACCGGTTCTTCTCCTACGGGGATGCCTCGCTGCTGCTGCCCGAGGATTGATCGCGACAGGGAGGGTCGCTTCCATGCCATTCGCCGGGCCGGGAATCCTCTAATGAGGGTGTGATCCCGCCGGGCGGGATTCGTTGCGGAGCCGGCCATGTTCGACGTTCTCAAGTCTTCCTGGGCCCTGTTTCTGGGCATGCTGCTGCTGATGGTCGGCAACGGGCTGCAGGGCTCGCTTCTGGGGGTGCGCGGCGGGCTGGAGGGGTTTTCCACCTTCGAGATGTCGGTGGTCATGTCGGCCTATTTCGCCGGTTTCTTCGGCGGCTCGCGCATGGCCCCGGCGATGATCCGGCGGGTGGGGCACGTGCGGGTGTTCGCAGCGCTCGGCTCGCTCATCTCGGCGGTGCTGATCCTGTTTCCGGTGCTCGCCGACCCGGTGGCCTGGGCGCTGCTGCGCGTCACCATCGGCTTCTGCTTCTCCGGGGTCTATGTCACCGCCGAAAGCTGGCTCAACAACGCCGCCAGCAACGACAACCGCGGCAAGGCGCTTTCGGTCTACATGATCGTGCAGATGGCGGGGGTGGTGGCGGCCCAGGGGCTTCTGGC
>WFPZ01000299.1 GCA_015487335.1 Paracoccaceae bacterium | reverse complement strand
CGATCCAGTCCTCGCCGGCGGTAACGGTGGCCGGAAAACGGCCGTGCACGGAATCGAACCGCAGCAGGTGGGCGTTGGTCTCCACCGGGCCGAGATCGTTGATCGCCACCACCTCGATGTCGTCGCGCCCCGACTCCACGATCGCCCGCAAGACGTTCCGCCCGATGCGCCCGAAACCGTTGATTGCTACCCTGATGGCCATCCGTCCGATCCTCGCTGATCCGTTCTCGTTATCGCTACCATCCGGATTCGCGCGCCATCGTCAACCCGCCAGGGCGCGACATTCAGCGCCTAGCGCCAGAAGATGACGAATTCGATCAGGTCCAGAAGCTTGCGCCCGAGGATGATCAGCCCGGACCGGTCAAGGACGAACCAGTCCAGGGCGAAAAGCGCCAGGAGCGACAGGGCGAGAAAGAAGGCGATGCGGTTGGTCATCGGGGCGGGCCATGGCTGGTTTCCCTTTCCATAGCCGCCCCGCGCGGCCGGGGCAAACGACTCTCAGCCCGTCAGCCGCCCCATTGTTGCCGCCACGTCGGCCATGCGGGCCGAGAAGCCCCATTCGTTGTCGTACCAGGCCAGAACCCGCACCGTGCGCCCGCCCACCACGCGGGTCTGATCGGGGGCGAAGATCGAGGAGTGGGTGGTGTGGTTGAAGTCGATCGAGACCTTCGGTTCGGCATCATAGGCCAGCACCGCGCCCATGTGCCCGGCGGCGGCCTCGGCCACCACCTCGTTGACATCCTCGGGCGTCACGTCGCGGGCGGCCTCGAAGGTGAGATCCACGGCCGAGACATTGGGGGTGGGCACGCGCATGGCAGTGCCGTCGAGCCGGCCGGCCAGTGCCGGCAGCACCTCGCCGAGCGCCTTGGCCGCGCCGGTGGAGGTGGGGATCATCGCCATCGACGCGGCGCGGGCGCGGTAGAGATCCCTGTGGCGGCGGTCGAGGATGGGCTGGTCGCCGGTGTAGGAATGGATGGTGGTCATGATGCCGCGCTCGATGCCGATGGCCTCGTGCAGCACCTTGGCCAGCGGCGCCAGGCAGTTGGTGGTGCACGAGCCGTTCGAGACGATCCCGTCCTCCGGCAGCAGATCGCGGTGGTTGACGCCGTAAACCACGGTGCGGGCGACGTTCTTCGCCGGCGCCGAGATCAGCACCTTTTTCGCTCCGCGGCGCAGGTGGACATCGGATTTCAGCCCGTCGTTGAACTTGCCGGTGCATTCCAGCACCACGTCGACGCCTTCCCAGTCCAGCTCTTCCGGATCGTAGGTCGAGAACACCTTCATCGGGCCGCGGCCGATGTCCATGGTGTCGCCCTCGATGCGGACCTCGCCGCCGAAGCGGCCATGGACCGAATCGTATTTCAGCAGGTGGGCGTTGGTCTCGATCGGGCCGGTGGCGTTGATCTTGACCACCTCAACGTCATTGCGCGCGCTTTCCGCGATATGCGCCAGCGTGCAGCGTCCGATGCGCCCGAAACCGTTGATCCCCAGCCTGACCGGCATGTCTTTCCCCTTTGTCCGTCGTGTTGCAGCACCTTGTTGTCGCGGTGCCGTATACCACGGTATTCTTCGGGGAAAAGTATTCAATGACAATGTGTTAGCGTAAACATCCCCTGTTGGCGCTAACGTCGACGGAAGGCTTCGGGCGCGGTGAAGCAGGCCGGGGCGGCCTGCCTCTGCGGTCAGGAAGACGCGCCCCGGACGGCGTCGGCGATCAGCCCAGAAGCTCCTCGACCTTGGCCGCCGCGGCCTCGGCGGTGATGCCGAACTCCTGGTAGAGGCGCGGGGCGGGGGCCGAGGCGCCGAAGCTCTTCATGCCGATGAAGCCCGCCTTCGATTCCCGGCCGCGCTCGCCCAGCAGCCAGCGGTCCCAGCCGCCCGTCCGCACGGCCGCCTCGATGCCCACCCGCACCGGGCCTGCCGGCAGGACGCGGCGGCGGTAGCTTTCGTCCTGGGCGGCGAAGAGCTCCATGCAGGGCATCGAGACCACCCGGGTGCCGATCCCGCGGGCCTGCAGCATCTCGCGGGCCGCCAGCGCGATCTCCACCTCCGAGCCGGTGGCGATCAGGATTGCCCGGCGCTTGCCCTCGGCCTCGGCCAGCACATAGGCGCCGCGCGCGGTGAGGTTGGCGTTTTTGTGCTCGGTGCGCACGGTGGACAGGCCCTGGCGCGAAAGCGCCAGCACCGAGGGGGTGCGTTTCTGGGTCAGCGCCAGCTCCCAGGCCTCGGCGGTTTCCACCGTGTCGGCGGGGCGGAAGGTGAGCATGTTCGGCGTGGCGCGGCAGATCGCCAGGTGCTCCACCGGCTGGTGGGTCGGGCCGTCCTCGCCCAGGCCGATGCTGTCATGCGTCATCACATAGACGGTGGGCACGCCCATCAGCGCCGAAAGCCGCATCGCCCCGCGGGCGTAATCGACGAAGGCCATGAAGGTGCCGCCATAGGGGCGGATGCCGCCGTGCAGGGCCAGCCCGTTCATGGCCGCGGCCATGCCGTGCTCGCGGATGCCGTAGTGGATGTAGCGCCCCTTGCGGTTGGAGGGGCTGAAGACGCCCAGATCCGGCGTGCGGGTGTTGTTGGAGCCGGTGAGGTCGGCCGAGCCGCCGATGGTTTCCGGCATCACCGGGTTGATCGCCGCCAGCACGTTCTCCGAGGCCTTGCGGGTGGCCACCTTGGGCCTTTCGGCTGCGGCCTTCTTCTTGACCGCCTTGATGGCGGCCGAAAGCCGGCGCGGCGGATCGCCCGCCAGAACCCGGCGGAATTCCTTCTGCCGGCGCTCGGAAAGCTCGCCGAGGCGGGCCTCCCAAGCCTCGCGCTCGGCCGCGCCGCGGGTGCCGATCGCCTCCCAGGCGCGCTTGATGTCGGAGGGGATCTCGAAGGGCGGGTGCTCCCAGCCGTAGATTTCGCGCACGCGGGCGATTTCCTCTTCGCCCAGCGGCGCGCCATGGGCGCCTGGGGTGTCCTGCTTGGCCGGCGAGCCGAAGCCGATATGGGTCTTGCAGGCGATCATCGTGGGCTTGCGCGAGGCCCGGGCGGCGGTGAGCGCGCGGTCGATGTCGTCCGGGTCGTGGCCGTCGCAGGACAGCACCTGCCAGCCGGCGGCCTGGAAGCGCTTCTTCTGGTCGGTGATGTCGGAGAGGCTGATGCGCCCGTCGATCGAGATGTCGTTGTCGTCCCACAGCACGATCAGCTTGCCCAGCCGCTGCATGCCGGCCAGGCCGATGGCCTCGTGGCTGATGCCCTCCATCAGGCAGCCGTCGCCGGCGATGACATAGGTGTAATGGTCCACCACCTTGCGCCCGAAGCGGGCGCGCAGCGATTCCTCGGCGATGGCGAAGCCCACGGCCGAGGAAATCCCCTGCCCGAGCGGGCCGGTGGTGATCTCCACCCCCTTGGCGTGGCCGTATTCCGGGTGCCCGGCGGTGATCGCGCCCCACTGGCGGAAGTTCCTGATCTGCTCGATCGTCATGTCCTCGTAGCCGGTCAGGTGCAGGAGCGCGTAAAGCAGCATCGAGCCGTGGCCGGCCGAGAGGATGAAACGGTCACGGTCCGGCCAGTCGGGGTTCTTGGCGTCGAACTTGAGGTGTTTCTCGAACAGCACCGTGGCCACGTCGGCCATGCCCATGGGCATCCCCGGATGCCCCGAGTTGGCGGCCTGCACCGCATCCATGGCCAGCACGCGGATGGCGGCGGCCTTTTTCCAGTGGTCGGGATGGGTCTTGCGAAGCGTTTCGATATCCACGGCGCCGGTTCCTTCGGTTTTCGGAATTTCGGAAGAAAGACTTTTCCCGGTGATAGCAGGCAAAGGCCGAAGTTCAAGCAAAGCGTGGCCGAGTGCGCGGATATGGGGCAATCAGCGCCGATTGCGCCCTTTCGCTTGACTTTGCCGCCCCCGCTTTCAATTCTCGGCCCTGCCGGGGGGCAACAGGACAATGACGGGAAATCAGCGCGCATGACCGATGTAACCGAGCTTGAACGGAGGATCGCCGCGGCGTTCGACCGCATGGAAAGCGGCCTTGCGGCGCTTTCGGGCGGGGGGGCGCAGCCTTCCGACGCCGAAGAGGCGGCATCCCTGCGCGAGGCGCTGGAGGCCGAACGGGCGGTCAATGCGCAGCTCGAGGCGCGGGTGCAGGCGATCCGCGAAAAGCAGGAAAGTCTGGTGGGCACGCTGGAGGCCGAGGTGGGCCGGCTGCGCCGCGAGATGCACCGCCAGGAGGCCGAGGTGGCGCGGCTCAAGCGGGTCAACGCCCAGCTGCGCCAGAACAACCGCGCGCTGCGCGAGGCCAACCGCAAGGGGGTGGGGGACGCGGCCCTGATCAACACCGCCCTGGAGGCCGAGCTGGACGCCCTGCGCGAGGTGCGCGACGCCGACCGCGCCGAGCTGGACGCGATCATCGGCGAGCTGCGGCCGCTGGTGGAAGGAGGCGCCGATGCCTGACGTCAAGATCACCATCGGCGGACGCGAGTTCGAGGTCGCCTGCCAGGATGGCGAAGAGCATTACCTGCGCGCCGCCGCCGCGCTGCTGGATGCCGAGGCCACGGCGCTGGCCAGCCAGATCGGCCGGCTGCCGGAATCGCGGATGCTGCTGATGGCGGGGCTGATGCTGGCCGACAAGGCGGCCGGGATCGAAGAGCAGATGCGGGCCCTGCGCGAGAAGCTGGCGGCCCAGGAAAAGCTGATCGAAGAGCTGCGCAACCGCCCCGCGCCCGAGCCCGAGCGGGTGGAGGTGCCGGTGATTCCCGCTTCGGTGGTGGAAAACCTCGCGGAAATCGCGGCGCGCGCGGAATCTCTGGCCGATGCCATAGAAGAGAAGGCGGGGCGCTGAAACCCCGCCCGGGTGCGGCCTGAAAAATGAAACGTCCCGCCGCAGGTGGCGGGACGTTTCATGCGTGGCTGGCCCGTTGTCGGGCCGGTGGCCTCTCAGGAGGCGTTGGCTTCGCGGATCTTGTCGGCCGCTTCCTTGGAATACTTGATTCCCTTTTCGTCGAACAGCTGGTCAAGCTCGCCCGAGAGCGTCATCTCGGTGACGATGTCGCAGCCGCCGACGAATTCGCCCTTCACGTAGAGCTGCGGGATGGTGGGCCAGTCGGAATAGTCTTTGATTCCCTGGCGGATCGCCTCGTCGGCCAGCACGTTCACGTCCTTGTATTCGACGCCCATGAAGTTGAGCACCCCGGCCACCCGCGAGGAGAATCCGCATTGCGGCATGGACTTGGTGCCCTTCATGAACAGCACCACGTCGTTGCTGGTCACGGTTTCCTTGATCTGGTTCTGTATGTCCGACATCTGGGTCACTCCGGTGCTTTCGTTGTCAGGGCGAGCGCGTGCAGCTCGCCATGCGCGCCCTCCATCTTTTCCTTGAGCGCGGCATAGACCGCGCGCTGCTGTTGAACGCGGTTCATGCCGCGGAAGCTTTCATCGATCACCACGGCCGAGAAATGGGTGCCATCGGCGCTTTCGACCGTGATCTGGGCATCGGGAAACTTCCGGCGGATGAGTTCCTCGACTTCCTGGGGCTGAATTGGCATGCACTGCCTCCGCTGTTTCTCAGGCAAGATGTAGAACGCGGGCGCGGGGGCTGCAAGGTGCGGTGCATCATTCATGATGCCGCACCCGGCCGGGGCGAGGCGCCGCGGGTGTCTGGGGCAGGGCGAAGAGCTGCTCAGGTGACGGCGGCGGCGAAGCTGGTGCGGTAGATTTCGGCCAGTTCGGCCAGCGGGGCGGAGGCGGTGCCGAAGGCGACGCTCTCGCCGCCGAAACGGCCGACGGTGGCCAGCGTCAGCCCGGCCCGGCCGGCGGCGACCATCAGCGCCTCGGCCTGGTCGAAGTTGCAGGCGATCAGGTAGCGGGCCTGGTCCTCGCCGAAGAGGGCGGGGATGTCCTCGCTGTCGAGGGTGACGCCGATGCCGGCGGCCTCGGCCATCTCGAAGGCGGCCAGCGCCAGTCCGCCGTCGGAGATGTCGGTGCAGGCGCGGATCAGCTCGTGATTGGCGCGGATGAATTCGCCGTGGCGGCGCTCGGCCTCGAGATCCACCGGGGGGGCATCGCCCTCTTCGCGGCCCCAGGCCTCGGCCAAGAGGGCAGACTGGCCCAGATGCCCGGCGCTTTCGCCCAGCATCAGAGCAAGATGGCCCTCGCGCGCCAGCCCGCCGATCATCTGCCCGGCGTTCGCGATCAGCCCCACCGCGCCGATGGTGGGGGTGGGCAGGATCGCCTCGCCGTCGGTTTCGTTGTAGAGGCTGACATTGCCCGAGACGATCGGCATGTCCAGTGCCCGGCAGGCCTCGCCGATCCCCTCGATGGCGCCCACGAGCTGGCCCATGATCTCGGGCTTTTCGGGGTTGCCGAAGTTGAGGTTGTCGGTGGCGGCCAGCGGGCGGGCGCCCACCGCGCAGAGGTTGCGGAAGGCCTCGGCCACCGCCTGGCGGCCGCCCTCGCGGGGGTTGGCCTTCACGTAGCGGGGGGTGACGTCGGAGGTGAAGGCCAGCAGCTTGTCGGTGCCGTGCACCCGGACGATGCCGGCCCCGAGGCCGGGGGTGCGGACGGTATCGCCCATCACCTGGCTGTCGTATTGCTCCCACACCCAGTGCCTGGAGGCGTAGTTGGGCGAGGAGATCAGCGCCTTCAGCGCCTCGACCGGGCCGATCGCGGGCAGCTCGCCCAGGGGGGCGGGAGCGGGGCTTTCCACCCAGGGGCGGTCGTATTCGGGGGCCTCGGAGGACAGCTTCGACAGCGGCAGGTCGGCCTCCACCCGGTTGTTGTGCATGACGAGGAAGCGGTCCTCGGCGATGGTCTCGCCGACGACGGCGAAATCGAGATCCCATTTCTCGAACACCGCCCTGGCCTCCTCTTCCTTCCCGGGGTCGAGGACCATCAGCATCCGCTCCTGGCTTTCGCTGAGCATCATCTCGTAGGCCGACATATTTTCCTCGCGCACCGGCACCGCCTCGAGGTTGAGGCGGATGCCCAGCCCGCCCTTGTCGCCCATCTCGACGGCCGAGCAGGTGAGGCCGGCCGCGCCCATGTCCTGGATCGAGATCACCGCGCCGGTCTTCATCAGTTCCAGGCAGGCCTCCATCAGGCGCTTTTCGGTGAACGGGTCGCCCACCTGCACGGTGGGGCGCTTTTCCTCGATCGAGTCGTCGAATTCGGCCGAGGCCATGGTGGCGCCGCCCACCCCGTCGCGCCCGGTCCTGGCGCCGAGGTAGACCACCGGCATGCCGACGCCCGAGGCGGCCGAGTAGAAAATCCTGTCGGCATCCGCCAGCCCTGCGGCGAAGGCGTTGACCAGGCAGTTGCCGTTGTAGGCGGCGTGAAAGCGCACCTCGCCGCCCACGGTGGGCACGCCGAAGCAGTTGCCGTAGCCGCCGATTCCCTCGACCACGCCGTTGACCAGCCGGCGGGTCTTCGGATGCGAGGGCTCGCCGAAGGAAAGCGCGTTCATCGCCGCGATCGGGCGCGCGCCCATGGTGAAGACGTCGCGCAGGATGCCGCCCACCCCGGTGGCCGCGCCCTGGTAGGGCTCGATGTAGGAGGGGTGGTTGTGGCTTTCCATCTTGAACACCACCGCCTGGCCGTCGCCGATGTCGACGACGCCCGCGTTCTCGCCCGGGCCGCAGATCACCTGAGGCCCCTCGGTGGGCAGGGTGCGCAGCCACTTCTTCGAGGACTTGTAGGAGCAGTGCTCGTTCCACATCGCCGAGAAGATGCCCAGTTCGGTGAATGTCGGCTCGCGGCCGATGATCTCCAGTATCCGCTGGTATTCATCGGGCGTGAGCCCGTGCGCGGCGATCAGCTCGTCGGTGATTTGTGGCTCTTGCATGTGGCGGCGCATCCCCCGGTTTCGCTTGCGCACCCCATAGAATGTTTGCGCGGCGGGTGGAAGGGGGCGGTTGGGCGCGGCCCGTCAGCGCGGCATGCCCGCCTTTGCTGCGAGTGCGAAATCGCCGGCGGCATGGCAGGCCGTCTGCGGGCCGGCGCGACAACGCATTGCGCAAAAAAAGGCCGGGCAGTGCCCGGCCTAGTCCAACAGGGAGGTAAAAGCCAGCGAGAGTTGCCTCAATCATTGGCTTCGTGATGAATTTAGGGGCGGGGTCATGGCCCTTCAAGGGAAAAGAGGGGCATTGCGGCGCAATGCCGCTATGCGTCTGATGCATGGCTGGCGGGGGGATCTCCCCCTGCTGCCTCCTTCTGCTTCTTGCGGTAGGCGATCACCTCGTCCATCACGAAGTCGCGGAATGCCGCGATGCGGCGAGACTGGCGCAGCTCTTCGGGATAGGCGAGAAAGACCGGCACCTCGTTGGATTCCACCGCGGGCAGGACGCGCACCAGATCGGGGAAGTCCTGGGTGAGGTAATCGGGCAGCACCCCGATGCCGAGATTGTTGAGCACCGCCTGCAGCACGCCGAAATAGTTGTTGACGGTCAGCAGGGAGGGGATGTCGTGGGTCATCAGCTCCTGCACCAGCATGGCGCCGGCGCTGACCTGGGCCGAGGAGGTGTTCTGGCAGATCAGCCGGTGATGGGTCAGGTCGCTGGTGACCTCCGGGGTGCCGTGATCGGCCAGATAGGCAGGGGTGGCATACAGGCGCATGCGCACGCTCATCAGGCGGCGGCGGATCAGATCGGCCTGGGAGGGCTCCTTCATGCGGATCGCCACGTCGGCCTCGCGCATCGGCAGGTCGAGCACGCGCTCTTCCAGCATCAGGTCGATCTTCAGATCGGGGTATTTTTCGTAGAGCTTGGTCAGGCGGGGGGCCAGCCACAGGGTGCCGAAGGCGGTGGTGGTGGTGACCCGCAGCTCGCCGAACACCTCTTCGTTGGCGTCCCGGATGCGCGCGGCGGCCGTTTCCAGACGTTTGGCCATGGCCGAGGTGGCATCGAACAGAAGCTCGCCCTGTTCGGTGAGAATCAGCCCCCGCGCATGGCGGTGGAAAAGGGTGGTGTTGAGGCTTTCTTCCAGCGCCCTGATCTGGCGCGAGACCGCCGACTGCGACAGATGCAGCACCTCGCCCGCATGGGTGAGGCTGCCGGCGGCGGCAACCGCGTGAAAGATTCGTAGCTTGTCCCAGTCCATCGCTTTGCGGCCGTTGCCCGTGTGCTGCCCGAATGTTTTCCAGAATTACCGGCAAGCGGGGGGCAAATGCAAACCTTCTGATCGCGGGAAAACCATTTTGTAGGTCAGAAGATTTGACCTATAATGCCGCCATGATCGCTGGCAAGGGGAGGTGCGCGATGAGCAGGCAGGACGTCACGCTTCACGACAGGTTCGACCTCGGAAAGTCACCGGTGTTGCTCAACGGCACCCAGGCGCTGGTGCGGCTGATGCTGATGCAGAAGGCACGCGACCGGGCGGCGGGGCTGAACACCGCGGGGCTGGTCACCGGCTACCGGGGGTCGCCGCTGGGCGGGGTGGATCTGCAGATGATGCGCGCCAGGGCCGATCTGGAGGCCAATGACATCCTGTTCCAGCCCGGGCTCAACGAGGATCTGGCCGCCACCGCCCTGTGGGGCAGCCAGCAGGCCGAATTGCGCGGCGAGGGAAAATATGACGGCGTTTTCGGCCTGTGGTACGGCAAGGGGCCGGGGGTGGACCGTTCGGGCGACGTGATGCGTCATGCCAACATGGCCGGCACCTCGAAATACGGGGGCGTGCTCATGGCCATGGGCGACGACCACACCGGCGAAAGCTCCACCACCCTGCACCAGAGCGACTGGGCGATGGTGGATGCCTACATGCCGGTGCTCTCGCCCGCCGGGGTGCAGGAAATCCTCGATCTGGGCATCTACGGCTTCGCCCTGTCGCGCTTTGCCGGGGTCTGGGCCGGGCTGAAGCTGATGAAGGACACCGTCGAGGTGACCTCGGTGGTGGACGGCCGGCCCGAGCGGATGCAACTGGTAACCCCGGAATTCGAAATGCCGCCGGGAGGGCTGAACATCCGCCTGATCGATGACCGCATCCCCCAGGAAGCGCGAATGATCGACTACAAGAGGTTCGCCGCCGAAGCCTTTGCCCGCGCAAACAGAATCGACCGCCGGGTCTGGGGCGGGCCGGGGGCGAAGATCGGCTTCGTGGCGGCCGGCAAGAACTGGCTCGACCTGCAGCACGCCTTTTCCCTTCTGGGCATAGACGCCGAGGCGGCCAGGCGGCTGGGGCTGACCACCTACAAGGTTGCCCAGACCTGGCCGCTGGACATGAAGAGCTTCCACGAGTGGGCCGAGGGGCTCGAGCTGATCGTGGTGGTCGAGGAGAAGCGCAAGCTGATCGAGGTGCAGGTCAAGGAGGCGATCTTCGACGACCGGCGCGGGCGGCGGGTATATGGCTGGCACAAGGGCGACACCTGGGAGAACGGCCGCCAGGTGGAGCTGTTCCCCACCCGCTACGCGCTGGACCCCGTGCATATCGCCAAGGCGATCGGCAACATCCTGATCGAGGAGGGCCGGGGCACCGATTCCATCAGGGCCGGGCTGCAGGCGATCGCCGAGGCGGAAAAGGCCGACAACGCCCCCGAACTGGCCGCGCGGCTGCCCTATTTCTGCTCGGGCTGTCCGCACAACACCTCGACGCGCCTGCCGGAAGGGGCGCGCGCCTATGCCGGGATCGGCTGCCATTTCATGGTCCAGTGGATGGACCGCAACACCGTGGGCTTCACCCAGATGGGCGGCGAGGGGGCCAACTGGATCGGCGAGGCGCCGTTCTCCACCCGCGAGCACGTGTTCCAGAACCTCGGCGACGGCACCTACAACCACTCGGGGATACTGGCGATCCGGGCGGCGCTGGCGACCGGCACGCCGATCACCTACAAGATCCTCTACAACGACGCCGTGGCCATGACCGGCGGGCAGAAGAACGAAGGCGACCTGACCGCCGATCGCATCGCCCGCGAGGTGCTGGCCATGGGGGTCGGGAAGGTGGCGGTGGTCCATGACGAGAAGGAAGAGATCGACCGTGCCGCATTTCCCCGGCAGGTCAGCTTCCACCCCCGTTCGGAGCTGCTGCAGGTTGAGGAAGAGTTCAGCAGATACAAGGGCGTATCGGTCATCATCTACATACAGACCTGCGCCGCCGAGAAACGCCGCCGCCGCAAGCGGGGCGAATTTCCCGACCCCGATCAGCGGGTGTTCATCGACCCGGACGTCTGCGAGGGCTGCGGCGATTGCGGGGTGCAGTCCAACTGCGTCTCGATCGTGCCGCTGGAAACCGAACTGGGCCGCAAGCGGGCGATCGACCAGTCCTCATGCAACAAGGATTTCACCTGCATCGAGGGCTTCTGCCCCTCCTTTGTGACGGTCGAGGGGGCGAAGATCCGCAAGGAGGCCACGGCCGAGCTCGATACCGGCCAGCTGCCGGCCCCGCGGCTGCCGGCCATCGCGGGCACCCACAACATCGTGATCACCGGGGTGGGCGGCACCGGGGTGGTGACCATCGGCGCAATCCTGGCCATGGCGGCGCATATCGACGGCAAGGGCGCGGGCGTGATGGAAATGGCCGGGCTGGCCCAGAAGGGAGGCGCGGTGCTGATCCACTGCCGCCTGGCCGAGCGGCCCGAGGACATCACCGCGATCCGCGTGGCCACCGGCGAGTGCGACGCGCTGATCGGCGGCGATCTGGTTGTCTCGGCGGGGGCCAGGACCCTTGGCCTGACCCGGCCCGGCCGGACCGGCGCGGTGGTCAACAGTCACGAGATCATCACCGGCGATTTCACCCGCGACACCGAGTTCCGCATTCCCGCCGAGCAGCTGCGGCTTTCGCTGCAGGCGCGCCTGCGCGAGGGGCTGGCGATGTTCGACGCCTCGGCGCTGGCGCGGGTGCTGCTGGGCGATTCGATCTTCTCCAACATGATGCTGCTGGGCGCGGCCTGGCAGCGCGGGCTGGTGCCGCTGAGCGAAGAGGCGATCCTGCGCGCGGTGGAGCTCAACGGCGCGGCGGTGGAGGGCAACAAGCGCGCCTTCGAGATCGGCCGCTGGGCGGTGCTCAATCCGCAGGAGGTGGCGCGGCTGACCGCGCCGAAGGTGGTGGAAAAGGCCAGGACCCTCGACGAGAAGGTGGAATTCCGCGCCCGTCATCTGGTGGAGTACCAGTCCGCCCGCCTGGCGGCGCGCTACCGCCGGCTGGTGGAGAGGGCGGCCGACGAGCGCCTGAAGGAGGCGATCGCCAGGGGCTATCACAAGGTGCTGGCCTACAAGGACGAATACGAGATCGCCCGGCTGCTCAAGGACACCGGCGAAAAGGCGCGCGCCGAGTTCGAGGGCGCATTGCGGCTGAAATATCACCTCGCCCCGCCGCTGCTTGCGCGCAAGGGGCCGGACGGGCGGCCGAGGAAGATGACGTTCGGGCCGTGGATGGGCCCCGTCTTCCGCCTGCTGGCCCGGGGCAAGGTGCTGCGCGGCACGCCCTTCGATCCCTTCGGCTGGAGCGCCGAGCGCAAGGCCGAGCGCGCCCTGATCAATCAGTACGAGCGCGACATGGCGGAGGTGCTGGAAAACGTCACGCCCCGGACCATGGAAATCGCGGTGGAACTGGCAGAACTGCCGCTTCGGATCCGCGGTTTCGGGCCGGTCAAGGCCGAAGCGATGGAGGCCGCGGCGAAGCGGCGCGAAGAGCTGCTGGCCGCCTTCAGGGCCGGCGGTGCGCCGGTGGCCCAGGCGGCCGAGTGAGGCCATGACCTGAGGAAATTCCGCCAACCTGTTGCGGCAGCATGAAAAACGAGGCGCCAGGGGCGGCGGGTGGCTACAGGAATACCCGCCCGCGCTCCTCCAGGCGTTTCAGGATGTCATGGCTGCGTGGGGCCGAGGCGCCTTGCACCAGCAGCGGCTCGTCTCCGCTGGCACCGATCTCGGCCAAGGCTTCGTCGACGCGGCGCCGGGTCTGTTCGGTGGGCTGGCGCTTGCCGCGGTTGTGTTTCCTGCCGGCGGCCTCTTCGGGGGGGACCTGCAGCCCCAGCTGTTCGGCCACGAAGCCCATGGCCCCCGGACGCTCGATGTTGACGACGATCAGCCGGTCGCGGCCTCCCAGAATGTCGAGCACGTTGTCGAAATGGCGCAGCCTGCGGCGCAGCTCGTAGCGGTAGTTCTTCGTGCTGAAGGGGCGGTTGTAATAGGCGCCGAGGCTGAGGAGGTGGTTGCGCACGGGCCGGCAGTTCAGCACGAATTGTGCCTTGGTGTAGTAGTCTGCCAGCTGCCGGACGGGCCGGCAGTGGCCGTAGTCGGAGAAGCATTCCGCCTGCGATGTCTGCCAGTTGGCGGCGCGGTGGATGCTTGTCTTGCCGGCGGCGAGAAACAGCCTGTGCAGGCTGGTGGTGCCGGTGCGCGGGTGGCCGATCACGAAGATCTTGGGGGCCTCGCGGGGGGATTTCTCCGAAAGACGGAAATGCAGGGCCATCCGCAGGCGGATCAGGCTTTCGGAAAGGTGGTAGAAGTCCATGGGCGGTGATCTGGCCGCTTGAAAGGGGAATTTCAACCGAAATCCGCACCGGGCACGGGGAAGACGGGCTTGCAATCGGCGGGGCAAAGCCGGATATGTCGTGGGAGCTATCCGCGAGGGCTGTCCGATGGCAGTTGGCATATTCGATTCGGGCTTGGGCGGGCTGACCGTTCTGGATGCCGTCAGCCGCCGGCTTCCGGAAATTCCCTTTGTCTATTATGGGGATAACGCGCATGCCCCTTACGGGGTGCGCGATGCGGACGATGTCTACGAGCTGACCACGCGCGGGGTGGAGCGGCTGTGGAAGGCCGGCTGCGACCTGGTGATCCTGGCCTGCAACACGGCCAGCGCCGCGGCGCTGCGGCGGATGCAGGAATCCTGGGTGCCGGCCGACAAGCGGGTGCTGGGGGTGTTCGTGCCGCTGATCGAGGCGCTGACCGAGCGCCAGTGGGGCGACAACTCGCCGCCGCGCGAGGTGGCGATAAAGCACGTGGCGCTCTTTGCCACGCCGGCCACGGTGGCCAGCCGGGCCTTCCAGCGGGAGCTGGCCTTTCGCGCCATCGGGGTGGATGTGGAGGCCCAGGCCTGCGGCGGGGTGGTCGACGCCATCGAGGAGGGCGACATGATCCTGGCCGAGGCGCTGGTGCGCAGCCATGTGGACGCGCTCAAGCGCAAGATGCCCGATCCGCAGGCGGCGGTGCTGGGCTGCACCCATTACCCGTTGATGGAAGAAGTCTTCCAGGATGCGCTGGGGCCGCAGGTCAAGGTGTTCAGCCAGGCCGATATCGTGGCCGAGAGCCTGGCCGACTACCTGCAGCGCCACCCCGACATGCGCGGCCCGGGCGAAGAGGCGATGTACCTGACCACCGGTGACCCCAAGCGGGTGTCCGACCGGGCTACGCAGTTCCTGCGACGACGGGTGGAATTCATTTCTGCCTGAATAAAACACGAGGAATATCAGCCATTTGATATCCATTCCTCAACCGCGTGAGAGAATGCAAGAGGGACGAATGACCCACAGGATCGCGATACTGGGCGCCTCGGGCTATACCGGCGCCGAACTGGTGCGCCTGATCGCCACCCATCCGGGCATGGAGATCGTCGCCCTGTCCGCCGAGCGCAAGGCGGGGATGACGATGGCCGAGGTCTTCCCGCATCTGCGCCATCTGGACCTGCCCCGGCTGGTGAAGATTTCGCAAATCGACATGGGGCAGGTCGATCTGTGCTTCTGCGCCCTGCCGCATGCCACCAGCCAGGAGGTGATCCGCGACCTGCCGCGCGATCTGAAGATCGTCGATCTTTCGGCCGATTTCCGCCTGCGCGATCCGGGCGAATACGAAAGATGGTACGGCAAGCCCCACGCCGCACCCGAGCTGCAGGCCGAAGCGGTCTACGGGCTGACCGAATTCTACCGCGAAGAGATCCGCGCCGCCCGCCTGGTGGCCGGCACCGGCTGCAACGCCGCCACCGGCCAGTATGCCCTGCGGCCGCTGATCTCGGCCGGGGTGATCGACCTTGACGAGATCGTGATCGACCTCAAGACGGGGGTCTCGGGGGCGGGGCGCAGCCTGCGCGAGAACCTGCTGCACGCAGAGCTGTCGGAGGGGTTTCACCCCTATGCCGCGGGGGGCACCCACCGGCACCTGGCCGAGTTCGATCAGGAGT
This sequence comes from Paracoccaceae bacterium, assembly GCA_015487335.1. Lineage (GTDB taxonomy): Bacteria > Pseudomonadota > Alphaproteobacteria > Rhodobacterales > Rhodobacteraceae > S012-89. Next base: position 8,332 of record WFPZ01000299.1, on the reverse strand, counting down.
TCTCGGCCCTTGCGGGGCGGGAGGTGCGGGTACAGTTCACCCCGCATCTGATGCCCGCCAACCGCGGCATCCTTGCCACCGTCTACCTGCGCGGGGAGGCTGGAGAGGTTCACGAGGTTTTGAAGTCGGCCTACGGGGCCGAACCCTTCATCGAGGTGCTGCCTTTTGGCGCACTCCCCTCGACGCGGCACGTCCGGGGCTCTAACTTCGTGCATGTGGGTGTGGTCGGCGACCGCATCCCCGGGCGCTGCCTGGTGGTGGTGGCGCTCGACAATCTGACCAAGGGGTCGTCCGGGCAGGCCTTGCAGAATGCAAACCTGATGCTCGGAGAAGAGGAAACCGCGGGCCTGATGCTGGCTCCGGTGTTCCCGTGAGGGTGAGGCGATGAAGGGACTGAAAAAGAGAAGACGCATCCAGATCGTGGCGATCGCCACCGTGGCGCTGGTGTTTTCCACGGCGGTTATCGGCGACTCGATGCGCGACGGGATCAACTTCTTCCGCGCCCCGGCCCAGGTGGCCGAGAACCCGCCGCCGCCCACCGAGGTGTTCCGCATCGGCGGGCTGGTCGAGGAGGGCACCCTGGTGCGCGGCGAGGGGGCGACGATCAGGTTCTCCGTCACCGACGGCGGGGCCTCCATCCCGGTGGAATTTACCGGGGTCCTGCCCGACCTCTTCGGCGAGGGCCAGGGCATGGTGGCCACCGGCAAGCTGGTGGACGGGGTGTTCGTGGCTTCGGAGATTCTCGCCAAGCATGACGAGAGCTACATGCCCAAGGAGGTGATCGACGCGCTCAAGGAGCAGGGCGTCTACGTGGAGCCGGACGCCGAACCGAACGGTTAGGTCGGGGCTTGTTAACCTTCTCACGTCAGCCTGAAGGGGATTGTTAACCTTTGGGCTGATTTTCCATGAAGACCATAGAGGCGATTGCCGCCGAGATCGTGGCCCGGGAAGGCGGCTACGTGAACGACCCGGACGACCCCGGCGGGCCGACCAAGCACGGGGTGACGCTGGCCACCATGCGCCGGCTGAAGCTGGACCTGACCGGCGACGGCAAGGTCACCGAGGCCGACGTGCGGGCGATGACCCCGGAGAAGGCGGCGGAGATCTTCATCGAGGAGTATTTCTACCGCCCGCGGCTGAACCTGCTGCCCGAGGTGCTGTGGCCCGGCGTGTTCGACATGCAGGTCAATGCGGGGCCGGTGGCGGTGAAGCTGCTGCAGCGGCTGCTCAACGACATGGGGCAGGATCTGGTGGTGGACGGGATCGTCGGGCCGAAGACCGCCGCCGCGGCACGGGCGGTGGCGCAGAAGGGGCCGGAGCTTCTGGCCGATGCCTACGGGATCGCCCGGCGCAACTACTATTACGCCCTGGCCGACCGGAATCCGGCGCTGCGCAAGTTCGCCCGCCGGCGCGATGGCGGCAAGGGCGGCTGGATCCGGCGGGCGGAGGAGTTCATCTCGCCGCGCTTTCGGCTGAGCGAGGCGGAACATGCGCAGAGGGTCGCGGCATGGGGCTGATCGAGGCGGTATTCGCGCTGCTGTTCGGCAGCGGGCGCAACGTGGTGCGCGAGACGGCGGAGGTGTTCGTGGAGAACGCCGAGGCGGCGGCAGTGCGCGAGGCGCTGATGCGCGAGGCGGCGCTGGGGCAGTTCGCGGCCGAGTTCGCGGTGCCCCGGCGCGGCCGTTTCGACCGTTTCATGGACGGGCTGAACCGCCTGCCGCGCCCGGCGCTGGCGCTGGGCACGCTGGGGCTGTTCGTCTCGGCGATGGTGGATCCGGTCTGGTTCGCGGCCCGCATGCAGGGGGTGGCGCTGGTGCCCGAGCCGCTGTGGTGGCTCCTGGGGGCGATCGTCTCGTTCTACTTCGGGGCGCGGCATCAGGCGAAATCGCAGGAGTTCCAGCGCTCCATCGCCCAGACGGTGCTGCGGGCCCGCGGGGTGGCCGCCAATCTGGCCGCGCTGCAGGCGCTGGGCGAGGGTGCAGGCGCGGGCGGAGAACTGCCGGGGGCGGCCGGCGGCAATGCGGCGCTGGAGGAATGGAGGCGTCTCTATGGCGGGTGATGTGCTTTTCAGGCTGGTGGCCGACAACGGGCCCTGGGCGCTGCTGGTGTTCTATCTGCTCTACCGGGATTACCAGAAGGATCAGGCGACGCGCGACGTGGTCAATCGCAACTCGATGGTGCTGACCGAGCTGACGACGCTGATTCGCGAGCGGCTGCCGCGCGGGTAGGCGAAAGGCCGGGGGCTCTGCCCCGGGCCTTCGGCGCGTTGCGGCAAGATGAAGCAGGGCGAAAGGGAGACGGGATGGCAAGGAATCTGAAGGAGGCGGTGCGGCGCCACCGCGAGGCGGCGGACGAACTGGACAGGGCCCTGCGCGCATGCATTGCGGCGTTGCGTGACAGGCCGGAAAACGTGGTCGAGGGGCGCTTTCGCGTGGTGGCCGGCCGGGAGAGGGGCAAGGAGCGCCGGATGGCGGGAAAACTGCGCTGATTTGCGCCATCATCAATCCGTGAACGGCACCGCCGGGGCATTGGCCTTCAGGGCGAAGAACGGTAATGTTCCGGCCATGACTACGGAACTCGGACATTTCGCCCTCATCCTGGCCCTGATGGTGGCCATCGTGCAGACCGTGATGCCGCTGGTCGGCGCGCATCGGAAGAATGCCGCCTGGATGAGCGTGGCGGAACCGGCGGCGGTGGTGCAGTTTCTGCTCGTCGCCGTCTCATTCGCGGCCCTGGTCAGGGCTTTCCTGCTTTCTGATTTCTCGCTGCGGCTGGTGACGTTGAACTCGCACAGCCTCAAGCCGCTGTTCTACAAGATCACCGGCGTGTGGGCGAACCATGAGGGCTCCGTCCTGCTGTGGGTGCTGATCCTGACCGGATTCGGAGCCGGCGTGGCGGTGTTCGGGCGCAATCTGCCACCCTTGCTGCGCGCCCGGGTTCTGGGCATTCAGGGGCTGATCAGCGTGGCCTTCATCGCCTATTCGCTGTTCACCTCCAACCCGTTCCTGCGGCTGGCCCGCCCGCCGATGGACGGCGAGGGGATGAACCCGCTGCTTCAGGACGTGGGGCTGGCGCTGCATCCGCCCTTCCTCTACCTCGGCTACGTGGGGCTTTCGGTTTCCTTCTCCTTCGCCATCGCGGCGCTGCTCGAGGGGCGGGTCGATGCCGCCTGGGCGCGCTGGGTGCGTCCCTGGACGCTGGCGGCCTGGGTGTTCCTGAGCTTCGGCATCGGGCTGGGCTCGTGGTGGGCCTATTACGAGCTGGGCTGGGGCGGGTTCTGGTTCTGGGATCCGGTCGAGAACTCCTCGTTCATGCCCTGGCTGTTCGCGGTGGCGCTGCTGCACTCGGCGATCGTGGTCGAGAAACGCGAGGCGCTGAAAAGCTGGACCATCCTGCTGGCGATCCTCGCCTTCGGCTTCTCGCTGATGGGGGCCTTCCTGGTGCGCTCCGGGGTTCTGACCTCGGTGCATGCCTTCGCCAACGATCCCGCACGCGGCGTGGCGCTGCTGCTGATCCTGCTGTTCTTCGTGGGCGGCGCGCTGACGCTCTATTCCGTCCGGGCCCATGTGCTGCAGGCCAAGGGCGTGTTCGGCGTGGTCAGCCGCGAAAGCGCGCTGGTGTTCAACAACGTGCTGCTGGCGGTCTCGGCGCTGGTGGTCTTCGTGGGCACCATGTGGCCGCTGGGGGCAGAGCTTGTCACCGGCCGGAAGGTTTCCGTCGGTCCGCCCTTCTTCAACGTTGCCTTCACGCCCTTCGGGGTGCTGATCGTGGCCCTGCTGCCGATCGGCACGCTGCTGCCGTGGAAGCGCGCAACGCTGAAGCGGGCCATGCAGCCGCTGTGGGGCGTGCTGGTGCTGGCCATCTCGCTCGGCGCCCTGGCCTATGCGATCCAGACCGGCAACTCGGCGCTCGGCCCGATCGGGCTGGTGCTGGCGGCCTGGCTGATCGGGGGCTCGGCTGTCGATCTGTGGCAGAAGACGGGCCGGGGCGGCCTGGCCAGCAAGCTGGGCCGGATGGCGCGCCTGCCGCGCGCCGACTGGGGGCGGATCACCGCCCATGCCGGGCTGGGCGTGATGATCATGGCCATGACCTCGCTGATGGCCTGGGAGACGGAGGATATCCGGGTCGCCTATATCGGCGAGCCCTATCCGCTCGGGCCCTACGAGATCACGCTCAACGGAATCGAACAGACGGAAGGCGTGAACTACTTCTCCACCATGGCCGACATCACGGTGCGGCGCGACGGTGAAGAGATTGCCCGCCTGTTCCCCGAAAAGAGGGTTTATCCCGCAGCGGGCATGCCGACCACCGAAGCGGCGATCTCCTCCAACCTTTTCCGGGACATCTATGTGGTTGTGGGCGATGCCCAGGATGACGGCGGCTGGACGGTTCGCTCCTACATCAAGCCGATGGCCAACTGGATCTGGGGCGGCATGATCATCATGGCCCTGGGTGGCATCATCAGCCTGAGCGACCGCCGCTACCGGGTTGCCGGGGGCGCGGTCCGGAAGACGCCGAAGGCCGAGGGGGTCCCCGCAGAATGATGCGCATGCTCGCTCTCATCCTGACGGTCGTCCTGGCCCTGCCGGCCTGGAGCGTGGAGCCCGACGAGATCCTTGACGATCCCGTGCTCGAGGAGCGGGCGCGGGATATCTCCAAGGGCCTGCGCTGCCTGGTCTGCCGCAACGAGAACATCGACGAATCCGGTGCCGATCTGGCGCGCGATCTGCGCATCCTGCTGCGCGAGCTTCTTCTGCGTCAGCAGCTCATGAAGATCGAGGACCTTGCCCTTGCCGCCCTGGACGATCCGGCGGCCGGGAAGGACCCTGCCGCCGTGCAGGCGGTTCTCACGGTGGTGCGCGAGACGCTGTCCTCGCGAGAGCAGAGGCTGGATTACGTCTGGCGCGCGGCACTGGAGGGGCTTGGCGAGAACCGTCCCCTGGCGGAGGAGTTTGCGCAGCAGGCCAACGGGCTGATCGACGAGAAGAAGGGCAATGCCGAGGTCGTCGGGTTCATCGTTGACCGCTACGGCGAATACGTCCTGCTCAAGCCGACCATGAAAGGGGCCAACCTCATCTTGTGGATCGCGGCGCCGGTGATGCTGATCACCGCGCTGGGGGTGGTGTTCTTCTACATCAGGCGGCGTGCTTCCGAAGAGCCCGAGCCAGATCTGAACCCCGAAGAACAGGCGCGGCTGAAGGAAATTCTCGGGAGTTGACGGCGCGTTCCGCTTTCCTTTCCCGGTGGTTTGCCTATCGTGCCGGAAAGTTCTTCTGAGGGGAAAGCCATGCAATACGAGACCATCCGCCTGTCCTACCGGGGCGGGGTCGCGGTTCTGAAGCTGAACCGCCCGGAAGTGATGAACGCGCTCAACAGCCAGATGCGGGCCGAGATCCTGCACGCCCTGCGTGAGGCGCGCGACGAGGCGCGGGTACTGGTGATCACCGGTCAGGGGCGGGCCTTCTGCTCGGGGCAGGACCTGGGCGATGGCGCCTCGGCCGCCGATCTCGACCTCGAGCGCACCCTGCGCGACGAGTACGAACCGCTGCTCAAGGCGATCTACGATTGTCCCATCCCCACCATCGCGGCGGTCAACGGCGCGGCGGCCGGGGCGGGGGCCAGCCTCGCGCTGGCCTGCGACGTGGTGATCGCCACCGAAAGTGCCGTCTTCGTCCAGGCCTTCGCGCGCATCGGGCTGATCCCCGATGCGGGGGCCACCTACTGGCTGCCCCGGCAGGTGGGCTTTGCCAAGGCCATGGGGGCGGCGCTGTTTGCCGAGCCGATCACCGCCAGCCAGGCCGAGGACTGGGGGATGATCTGGGAAGCGGTGCCCGACGACGACTTCGCCGCCCACTGGGCGGGGCGGGCGGCCAGGCTGGCGGCCGGGCCCACGGCGGCCTACCGGGCCGTCAAGAAGGCGCTGCGGGCCAGTTTCGCCAACACCCTGCAGGAGCAGCTGGAACTGGAGGCGCAGCTGCAGGGCGATTGCGGCAAGACCCGCGATTTCAGGGAAGGGGTACTGGCCTTCCTGGAAAAGCGCCCGGCCCATTTCGAGGGCCGCTGACCCGGAAGCGGGGAAATGCGAAAGGGCGGCCTGCGCCGCCCTCCCGCATCGTCCTTCCGGGTTTTCCTGCAGGCCCTGTGCCGCGTCAGCGGTTTTCCACGTCCACGTAATCGCGCCGGGTGTAGCCGGTATAGAGCTGGCGCGGGCGGCCGATCTTCATTTCCGGATCGGCGATCATTTCCTTCCACTGGCTGACCCAGCCCACGGTGCGGGCCACCGCGAAGATCGGGGTGAACATCGAGGTCGGGAAGCCCATGGCATCGAGGATGATGCCCGAGTAGAAGTCCACGTTGGGGTAGAGCTTCTTCTCGATGAAATATTCGTCCTCGAGAGCGATCCGCTCCAGCTCCTTGGCGACCTTCAGGGTTTCGTTGTTCTCGATCCCCAGCAGCTCCAGCACCTCGTCGGCGGATTGCTTCATCACCTTGGCGCGCGGGTCGAAGTTCTTGTAAACGCGGTGGCCGAAGCCCATCAGGCGGAACGGGTCGGACTTGTCCTTGGCGCGCTTGATGTATTCGGGGATGCGGTCCACCGTGCCGATTTCGCGCAGCATCTCCAGGCAGGCCTGGTTGGCGCCGCCATGGGCCGGCCCCCACAGGCAGGCGATGCCGGCGGCGATGCAGGCAAAGGGGTTGGCCCCGGATGAGGAGGCCAGCCGCACCGTGGAGGTGGAGGCGTTCTGTTCGTGATCGGCATGGAGCATCAGGATGCGGTCCATGGCGCGCGACAGGATCGGGTTCACCTCGTATTCCTCGGCCGGTACCGCGAAGCACATGCGCAGGAAGTTCGAGGAATAGTCGAGGTCGTTGCGCGGGTAGATGTCGGGCTGACCGATGGAATACTTGTAGGCCATGGCGGCGATGGTCGGCATCTTGGCGATCAGCCGGATCGAGGCCACTTCGCGCTGCCACGGATCGTTGATGTCGGTGCTGTCGTGGTAGAAGGCCGACATGGCGCCGACCACGCCCACCATGGTGGCCATCGGATGGGCATCGCGCCGGAAGCCGCGGAAGAAGTTGTGCATCTGCTCGTGAATCATCGTGTGGTGGGTCACACGCGATTCGAAATCCTCCAGCTCCTCGGCGGTGGGCAGTTCGCCATAGAGCAGCAGGTAGCAGACCTCCAGGAAATGCGACTTCTCGGCCAGCTGGTCGATCGGGTAGCCGCGGTGCAGCAGCTCGCCCTTGTCGCCGTCGATATAGGTGATCGAGGAGGCGCAGCTTGCCGTGGAGGTGTATCCGGGGTCGTAGGTGAACACGCCGGCCTGTGCGTAGAGCTTTCGGATGTCGATGACATCAGGCCCTGCGGTGGGCGAAAGCACGGGCAACTCGACCGTCTTGTCGTCCAGAGTCAGCTTGGCGGTTTTTCCGGTGTCTGCCATCAGTCATCCCCTTGTTTCTGGCCCCGCCAGCCGGGCGGGCCGTTTCATATTCAGGGCCGTCAGCCCTGCACATCCTTCAGCCTGGCGAGGGTTTCCTCGCGTCCCAGGATGAGCATCATGTCGAAAACACTCGGGGAAACGGTGCGCCCCGCAAGTGCTGCGCGGAGGGGTTGGGCAATCTTGCCGAGCTTCAGGCCGTGGGCCTCCGCGACCCCGGCCACGACCGCCTCCAGCGTGTCGCGGTTCCAGCTAGCATTTTGCAGCTGCGGCGTCAATTCATTCAGTATACCACGGGATACATCGTTCAGGGCCCGTTGCGATTTCTCATCAATGTCGATGGGACGCGAGGCGAGAACAAAATGCGCCTTGTCAAGCAGTTCCGGGAAGGTTCTGGCGCGATCCTTGAGGCAGTACATGGCCCGCAGCAGCCCCTCTTTCTGGGCCTCGGTGAGGGGCGGCCTGCCGGTTGCGGCAAGGTAATCGGCGATTTCCGCTACGAGTGCAGCATCGTCCGCAATGGCGATGTGACGGCCGCAGATGCTTTCCAGCTTCTTGAAGTCGAAACGCGCCGGCGCGCGGCCGATTCCCGACAGGTCGAACCATTCCTTCGCCTGCTCGTCGGTGAAGAATTCGTCATCACCGTGGCTCCAGCCCAGCCGGGCGAGATAGTTGCGCATCCCCGCCGCCGGATAGCCCATCTTCTGGAATTCCTCCACCCCGGTGGCGCCGTGGCGCTTGGAGAGTTTCCTGCCGTCGGGGCCGTGGATCAGCGGGATATGGGCCCACACCGGCACCTCCCAGCCCATGGCGCGGTAGATCAGCGTCTGGCGGGCGGCATTGGCCAGGTGGTCGTCGCCCCGGATCACGTGGGTGACGCCCATGTCATG
>WFPZ01000298.1 GCA_015487335.1 Paracoccaceae bacterium | reverse complement strand
TCGACAAGGGCCGCATCGTCCTTGGTGTGGCGCCCCTCGAAGACGGGGGTGCCGCGCTCGGTGGGATAGTCGCGGGTGTCGATGACGTCCTTCAGCCCCACCGGGATGCCGTGCAGCGGCCCCACCGGGCGACCGCTGCGCCGGATCTCGTCCATCTCGGCGGCCTGGGCCAGGGCATGCTCGGGGTCGAGATGCGCCCAGGCCTTGATCTGCCCGTCCGTCTCCTCGATCCGGTTCAGGCAGGCCTGAACCAGATCGACCGAGCTCAGAACGCCCCTTTTCATCAGCGCAAGGGCCTCGGTGGCGGAGATGGTATTGGGCATCGGTCGCTCCCCTACCCGGTTACCTCGGGAAATACTCGCCGAACAGGACGTCCGGCAGCCACAGGGCAATCCCCGGGAACTGATAGAGCATCACCATGCTGAAGAGGACGATCCCGAGATAGGGCATGATGCCCTTGAAGATGTCCATCAGCTCGATCTGGTCCTTCAGCACCCCCTTCAGGTAGTAGGCCGACATCGCCATGGGCGGGGTCAGGAAGGAGGTCTGCAGGTTCAGCGCGACCAGCATGGCAAAGAAGTAGGGGTTCACCCCGAAGGTCTCGAGCATCGGCAGGAAGATCGGCACGAAGATGATCAGGATCTCCGACCACTCCAGCGGCCAGCCCAGCAGGAAGATGATGAGCTGCACCAGCACCAGGAACTGCCAGGGCTCGAGGCTCATGGCCAGGAACCACTCCTCGATCACCGAATGGCCGCCGAGGTAGCTGAACACCGAGGCGAAAGTCCACGAGCCGATGAACAGCCAGCACACCATCGCCGTGGCCTTGGCGGTGAGGAACACGCTTTCCTTCACCTTCTGCCAGCTCAGCGAACGGTAGAGCGCGGCCAGCACCAGCCCGCCCAGCGCACCCATCGCGGCCGCTTCGGCCGGCGTGGCCAGACCGCCGAGGATCGAGCCCAGCACCAGGAAGATCAGGACCGTCAGCGGCACGAAGGAGACCAGCAGGTTGAGATAGATCTCGCGCTTGGGCGGCACCTCCTCTTCCAGCGGGCGCGGCGCGATGGCCGGGTTGAGCCCCACGCGGGTGATCACGTAGACGATGTAGAGCCCGGCCAGCATCAGCCCCGGAAAGACCGCCGCCGCATAAAGGCGCAGGGGCGAAAGCTCGGCGATGGCGGCATAGACGATCAGCATGATCGACGGCGGGATCAGGATGCCCAGCGTGCCGCCGGCGCAGATCACGCCCGAGGCGAAGCTCTTGTTGTAGTTGGCGTTGGCCATTGCCGGGAAGGCCAGCAGGCCCATCAGCGTCACCACCGCGCCGACGATGCCCGAGGCGGTGGAGAACACCGCGCAGGTCAGCAGCGAGGCGATGGCCATCGAGCCGGGCAGCCGGCGCGCCGCCATCTGCAGCGAGAAGAACAGCCGATCGACGATGGAGGCCCGCTCGACCACATATCCCATGAACAGGAACAGCGGGATGGCCACCAGCGTGTCGTTCTCCATCACCGAATAGGTGTTCTGGTTCAGGAGATAGAAGATGTTGTTGTCGAAGTAGCCCGCGAAGCTGTCGGGCGGCCCCTGGTAATAGGCATAGTAGCCGAAGCCCACGCCCATGGCGAGCAGGGTAAAGGCGATCGGGAAGCCGAGCAGCACCAGCACGATGAACAGGCTCAGCATCAGAATTGCGACTTGAGGGTCCGTCATTGTTTTTCTCTTTTTTCTTCTGCCGTGGGCGTTAGCGGGTGCTGTCATCCGAGACATGCATCAGCATGTCCTCGGTTTCCTTCACGTCGTCGAGGCGGTCCATCCACTTGCCCGTCTTCATGGCCCGCCAGCAGCGCATCAGCTCGGCGATGCCCTGAAGGATCAGCAGGAAGCCGGCTGCGGGGATCAGGGTCTTGAAGAAATAGACCTGGATCCGCGCCGGGCTGTTCCAGCTGACTTCCTTGTAGCGCCAGCTGTCGGCGGCGATCTCCCAGCCGAACCAGAACAGGGCCAGCATGCCGGGGAAGAAGAAAAGCAGATAAAGCACGAAATCCACCCGCGCCTGCCACTTCACCGGAAACAGCCGATAAAGCACGTCGCCGCGCACGTGGGCGTCCTGGGCCAGGGCGTAGGGCCCGGCCATGAGCAGCAGGGCGCCATACATCTGGACCATCATGTCGAAGGCCCAGACGGTTGGCGAGTTCAGGACGTAACGGACGAAGACCTCGTATGATACCGAAAACGTCAGAATCATGATGCACCAGCCAAAGGCCCGGCCAACCCAAAGATTGAGACCCTCGATCGTGTAGATAAATCTGGTCACCTCTGCCCCTCCCAAGGGTGAATGTCGTGTGGAATGCCGTCAGCAACGGGGGCCGCCCGCGCGGCCCCCGCCTCGAATTTCCGGCCCCGATCAGCCGAAGTAGTGCTTGTAGGCCATCTTGTAGTCGGGCTGGTTGAGGTTCAGGTAGCCCATGACCTTCTTGGCGTAGGCCTTCTGGCTCTCGATCACCTTGGCGAAGAACGGATCCTCGTTGGCAATGCGCTCGACGACCCTGTCCCAGGCCTCCAGCTGGGCCTGCATCACGCTGTCGGGGGTGCGGTGCACGTTGACGCCGCTTTCTTCCTGCAGCTTGACGAGGTCCTCGGCATAACGCTTGGTGTTGTTCCAGTAGAAGTTGGAGTTCTCCGCCTCGGAAGCGTAGCGGATGATCGCCTGAAGCTCGCTGGGCAGGGACTCGAACTTCTTCTTGTTGAAGGTTACCTCGAAGAATTCCTGGCTCTGGTGGAACGAGGCCAGCATGTAGTGCTTGGACACGTCCTGCATGCCGAAATCGCGGTCCGAGGTCGGGTTGTTGAATTCGGCCGCGTCGATAAGGCCCGATTTCATCGCCGGCTGGATTTCACCGCCGGGCAGCTGAACCACCGACAGACCCATTTCCAGCATCACGTCGGCCGCCAGGCCCACGGTGCGGTATTTCAGGCCCTTCATCTGGCTGACGTCCTTGATCTCTTCCTTGAACCAGCCCAGCGGCTGCGCCGGCATCGGCGAGTTGAAGAAGGACACCACGTTCAGCCCGAGGTTTTCCATCAGCTCGTTGAACAGCTCCATGCCGCCGCCGTAGTGGACCCAGCCCAGCACCTCCTGCGAGGACCAGCCGAAGCAGGGGCCGGTGCCGAACAGCGAGGCGGTCTTGGACTTGGAATACCAGTAGGCCGGCACGTAATGGGCAGCGTCGAGCACGCCGCGGTGCACGGCGTCCTGCATCTGGCTGGTCTTGACCACCGCATTGACCGGCAGAAGCTCGATCACCAGGGCGCCTTCGGCCATCTCGTTGACGCGCTTCACGTAGGATTGCGCGTTCTCCAGAAAGATGCCGCCCCCCCAGGCCGCCTGCATCTTCAGGGTGATCGCCTGTGCATTCGCGATCGACGGTGCCGCGAGGGCCCCGGCGCCGGCGGTCGCCGCAAGAGCGCCCCCCTTCAGGAACTTCCGTCTGTTGAGTGCTTTAGTCATTTCATCTCCTCCCAGATGCTTGTGGAACAGCTCCACGCCAATATTGGTAAGAAAACCTAACCAAAAAAGCCCTGTACCTGCAAGGGGAATAATGAAAGGCCCAGGAGATTCGCTGATTCTCCGGCCGGGATCCCCCCTTTTTTCCAGTCCCTGCCTGCGCTTGCACGAATTTGCGCCGCCTTCATCTCCCCCCGCAGGGGGCTCCGCCCGGGCGGCGCTCGCATCCCGCCTGAAGTGGATCCTTCCACAGCTTCCGGCAACACGCAATGAAAATGGCCGCGCCGACAGGCAGGCGTCACCTCGGGCTATTGACCGAGACCGCGCGCGGTGACTTGATGCGTCACGCACGACGTGACGGAATCAACCATGCTGCAACCGGCTGCCTCCATTCACCGCCTGGGAACGGAATCCGCCTTCGAGGTCCTGGCCCGGGCCCAGAAGCTGGCCGACCGGGGGCGCGACATCATCAACCTGGGCATCGGCCAGCCCGATTTCCGCACCCCCGAACACGTGGTCGAGGCGGCGGTCAAGGCGCTGCGCGACGGCCATCACGGCTATACTCCGGCCAACGGCATCCCCGCCCTGCGCGAGGCGGTGGCCGCCGACCTGCACCGCCGCCACGGCGTCGAGGTCGACCCCGGCCACGTGGTGGTGGTGCCCGGCGGCAAGCCGACCATGTTCTTCGCCATGCTGATGTTCGGAGAGCCCGGCGCCGAGATCATGTATCCCGACCCGGGCTTCCCGATCTATGAGAGCGCCATCCGCTACTCCGGCGCCACCCCGGTGCCCTTCGCCCTGGAAGAGCGCAACGGTTTTGCCTTCTCGGCCGAGGCGGTGCTGGAGGCGATCACCCCGCGCACCCGGCTGATCGTCATCAACAGCCCCGCCAACCCCACCGGCGGCGTGACCCCGAAGGAAGAGATCGACAGGCTGGTGGCGGGGCTGGAGGCGCACCCGCAGGTGGCGATCCTCTCCGACGAGATCTACAGCCGCATGCTCTACGGCGGGCGCGAGCACGTGAGCCTGCTGCAATACCCCCAGATCCGCGACCGGCTGATCATGCTCGACGGCTGGTCCAAGACCTATGCCATGACGGGCTGGCGGCTGGGCTATGCGGTCTGGCCCGAGGCGCTGGTGGATCATGCCATCCGCCTGTGCATCAACGACCATTCCTGCGTCAACGCCGCCACGCAATACGCCGGCATCGCCGCCCTGGAGGGCCCGCAGACGGCGGTGGACGAGATGATGCGCGCCTTCGACGCCCGCCGCCGGCTTATCGTGGAAGAGCTGAACGCCCTGCCCGGGTTTCGCTGCATCGAGCCCGCCGGCGCCTTCTATGCCTTCCCCAATATCGAGGGCACGGGCATGAGCGCGCGCCAGGCGCAGGACCGTTTCCTGGAAGAGGCCGGCGTGGCCACCATCGCCGGCACCAGCTTCGGCGCCTGGGGCGAGGGCTACCTGCGCTTTTCCTACGCCAGCAGCGAGGAAAGCATCCGCGAGGCGATCGCCCGCATTCGCGCCTGTCTCTGACCCGGCCGGCAGCCGGGCGCGAGGTGGAGGGGGCGCTGGCGGGGGCGCTGCCCCCGCGCCCCCGGAGTATTTCGGCAAGATGAAGGAGCGGGGCGCCGGGCGCTTTTGATGCGCGGGCGGACGGGCGCGCCGCTGGCGGAGCGTCAGCGGACCACGTAGACCGAGCACTCGGCGTGGCGCACCACGCGGGCAGCGACGGGGCCGAGCAGGTAATCCTTCAGATCCGGGCGGTGGGCGCCGATCACGATCAGCGC
>WFPZ01000297.1 GCA_015487335.1 Paracoccaceae bacterium | reverse complement strand
GGCGAAGATGATTTCTTCACATCGGCTTTATCGCATTGAACTGCCCGTGATCATCCTTATTTTAGGCGCAGGGCCCGCACCGGCGGGCCTTGACGTATTGCATGGAGATTCCCTTGGGCAACGGCAACGCGCGCAACATCGCCTTCTGGGTCGTACTGTTTCTGCTGATCCTGGCGCTATTCAATCTGTTCAGCGGGGGACAGTCGGCGGTGAACTCGCGCACCGTCAGCTATACCGAATTCGTCCGCTCGGTCGATGCGGGCAATGTCCAGAGTGTTACGCTCGATGGCGAGCGGGTGATGTTTCGCGGCGCCGACGGGCAGGACTATGTGACCATCCGCCCCGAGGGCACGGACATCTCCGAGCTCCTGCTCGAGAAGAACATCAATCTTGTGGTCAAGCCGCAGGAACAGTCGGGTTTCGTAACGGTTCTGCTGTCCTTCCTGCCTTTCCTGCTGCTGATCGGCGTGTGGATCTATTTCATGAACCGCATGCAGGGCGGCGGGCGCGGCGGGGCCATGGGCTTTGGCAAGAGCCGGGCCAAGCTGCTGACCGAAAAGCATGGGCGCGTCACCTTCGACGACGTGGCCGGCATCGACGAGGCCAAGGAAGAGCTGGAGGAGATCGTCGAGTTTCTTCGCAACCCGCAGAAGTTTTCGCGCCTGGGCGGCAAGATTCCCAAGGGGGCGCTGCTGGTGGGCCCGCCGGGCACCGGCAAAACCCTTCTGGCCCGCGCCATCGCCGGCGAGGCGGGCGTGCCGTTCTTCACCATTTCCGGTTCCGATTTCGTGGAAATGTTCGTGGGCGTCGGCGCATCCCGTGTGCGCGACATGTTCGAACAGGCCAAGAAGAACGCCCCCTGCATCGTCTTCATCGACGAGATCGATGCGGTCGGCCGCTCGCGCGGGGTGGGCTACGGTGGCGGCAACGACGAGCGCGAACAGACGCTCAACCAGCTTCTGGTGGAGATGGACGGTTTCGAGTCCAACGAGGGCATCATCATCGTGGCCGCCACCAACCGGCCGGATGTGCTCGATCCGGCGCTGCTGCGCCCGGGCCGTTTCGACCGCCAGATCCAGGTGCCCAACCCCGATATCAAGGGGCGCGAGAAGATCCTGCAGGTGCATGCCCGCAAGGTGCCTCTGGGCCCCGACGTGGATCTGCGGATCATCGCCCGCGGCACCCCCGGTTTCTCGGGCGCCGATCTGGCCAACCTGGTGAACGAGGCCGCGCTGATGGCGGCCCGTATCGGGCGGCGTTTCGTGACCATGGAGGATTTCGAGAACGCCAAGGACAAGGTCATGATGGGGGCCGAGCGGCGCTCGATGGTCATGACCGAGGACGAGAAGAAGCTAACCGCCTACCACGAGGCGGGCCATGCCATCGTGGGCATGAACGTTCCGCAGCACGACCCGATTCACAAGGCCACGATCATCCCGCGCGGACGGGCCCTGGGCCTCGTGCTTTCGCTGCCCGAGCGTGACCAGCTTTCGGTGACCTACACCAAGTACAAGTCAAAGATCGCCATGGCGATGGGCGGCAAGGTGGCCGAAGAGATGATCTTCGGCCCGGAAAACGTGACTTCGGGCGCCGCCAGCGACATCCAGCAGGTGACCAAGATCGCCCGTGCGATGGTCACCCAGTTCGGCATGTCGGAAAAGCTGGGCAACATCGATTATGCCAACGAACAGCAATCCTTCCTCGGGTCCTATCAGACCGCACCGGTCGCCAGCCCCGAAACCCAGGAGCTGATCGACGAGGAGGTGCGCCGCATCGTCGACGAGGGCTACGAGACCGCCAAGCGCATCCTCACCGAGAAGCGCCAGGATCTGGAAAACCTCGCCCAGGGGCTGCTGGAATATGAAACGCTGACCGGAGACGAGATCCGGAAGGTCATCAACGGCGAGCCGCTCAAGCGTGGCGACGACGAGGACGATACCCCCGATCAGGGCAGCGCGGCCTCGGTTACTGCGATTCCGAAGACCAAGCCCAAACCCCGTTCCGGCGGCGGGCTCGAGCCCGAGCCCTCCGCCTGAGCCGGAGTCAAGATGAACGGCCGGAACCCCGAAACCTGTGCCTGGTTTCGGGGTTTGCGTTTGCGCCCCGCGATCGATCTGCCGGTGAAGGTTTCCGGCCCGCCGCCCGGCGACGCGGCCGGTCCGGCCTGCGGCGCGGGTGCGGTGGCCGGGATCCCATGCGCCTGTCCAGGGGCGGCTGACGGCTTTGCTTTCGTTTCCTTCCGCCGGTTGTTCTTCACCGTGGCCCGCCCCGCCGGAGCGACGATTCAGGCGCGGGATATGTCGTAATCCATGCTGTTGCGCCTCTGATGCGAAGGTATACGGTGGTAGACGAAAAGGGCATGCCATCCAGACAGGGGACTGAAATGAAATACGAAACGGATATCGAGATTGCCCGCGCGGCGAAGAAGCTTCCGATCCAGGAGATCGGCGCGAAGCTGGGCATCGGCGCCGAGCACCTTCTGCCCTACGGCCATGACAAGGCCAAGATCGGGCAGGAGTTCATCGAATCCGTTCAGGGCAACCCCGATGGCAAGCTGATCCTGGTGACGGCCATCAACCCCACCCCCGCCGGCGAGGGCAAGACCACCACCACCGTGGGCCTGGGCGATGCTCTCAACCGGATAGGAAAAAGGGCCGCGATCTGCATCCGCGAAGCCAGCCTCGGCCCCTGTTTCGGCATGAAGGGAGGCGCGGCCGGAGGTGGCCATGCGCAGGTGGTGCCGATGGAGGACATGAACCTTCACTTCACCGGCGACTTCCATGCCGTCACCGCCGCCCACAACCTGCTGGCCGCGATGATCGACAACCACATCTACTGGGGCAACAAGCTGGGCATCGACGAGCGCCGGGTGACCTGGAGGCGGGTGCTGGACATGAACGATCGCGCCCTGCGCGACATCGTCACCTCGCTTGGCGGGGTGGCCAACGGCTTTCCGCGGCAGACGGGCTTCGACATCACCGTGGCCTCCGAGGTGATGGCGATCCTGTGTCTGGCGCGCAACCTTGACGATCTGCAGAAGCGGCTGGGCGACATCATCGT
>WFPZ01000296.1 GCA_015487335.1 Paracoccaceae bacterium | reverse complement strand
GTTTCTCGATCTTGATGATCGAGGCGGCCCCCACCTGCGGGTCTTCCGCCCCGACCAGATGCAGCCGGGAAAAGCCCGGCTTGCGGCCGGGGCCGAGGTAGATCGCCTGCGCCCCCTTGATCAGCCCGCGCGCCTCCAGCTCGATGCGCCGCTTGCGATGTTTCGCCGGCAGCTCGATACCGTCGCAAATCAGCGGCTCACCGGGCAAAAGCGCATCATCGGGCGCGCCGAACACCTCGCGGAAGGCGGCGATCAGCCGGATCCGGGTGGCGTTGCGCCAGACCAGAACCGGAGAGCGCGCCATCAGCCCGGCATCCACCCGCTGCGCCACCACCACCCGCGGGTCCTGGCGGGCGGCATCCTCGACCATTCGTTCGAAATCCTCGAACTCCAGCGATTCGTCCGAAAGCGCATGGGCCAGATCAAGGATCGGGCTGTCGAACTCCTGCCGGTGGATCCGGTGCAAGACCAGCTTGCGCGCCTCGGGCAGCTTGTCGAACACCATACCGCCAGACTGGCCGACCGGCGCCAGCTGCGCCGGATCGCCAAACAGCACGAGGGTGGGGAAGATCTCCTTGAGATCTTCGAACTGGCGGTCATCCAGCATCGATGCCTCATCAACGAAGCCGATATCCAGCGGGCTTTCGCGCCGCTTCCAGCCGATGATGAAATCCGAGCCCCGCAGCCCGGCCGCGGCCAGCGCCCCGGGGATGGAGCGGTTGGTGCGGTAGAAAGCCAGCGCCCGGTCCAGCGCCACCTCCGTGAGCCCCTCGATTCGGGGCCTCTCGTCACCGCCGCCGGCCAGCCACTCGGCCACCTTCTCATATTCCGGGTCGTAGACGGGCGTGTAGAGAATGCGGTGAATGGTGGTGGCCGGCACGCCGCGCAGACGCAGCACCGAGGCCGCCTTGTTGGTGGGGGCGAGAATGGCCAGCGTGCGCCTGTCCTTGCGGCGGCGGCCTTCGTAATCGCCCGAAACCACCTCCACGCCGCAGTCCTCCAGCGCCTCGAAAAGCCGGGCCAGCAGCATCGTCTTGCCCGAGCCGGCCTTGCCGACGACGGCCAGAACCTCCTCGCTCCGCTCGCCGGCCGGAGTCAGCAGGCCTTCGTCGAGATCCACCCCCGCCCGGCGCAGCATCTCGGCCACGCGGTCGAAGGCCTCGGCCTGATCGTCGGAGTAGTTGAAGCCGGAAACGCCCATGGGCCGAACCTACATGCCCGCCAGCCCCGGTGCCAGCAACTCCGCCCCGTCAGCGGCAAAAGAAAAGCCTGCGCGCAATACGCAGGCCTTGCTGTCAAGCGCATGCTTGCAACCGCACGGCCAATGCACGCAGGCCAAGGGGAGGGGCGAAAGGCCCCTCGCCCGTTCCGCCTCAGTGGGCGGTCTTCTTCTTCTCGGTCTTGTCCTCTACGGCCTTGGCTTCGACCGTATCGCTCGAGTTGATCTCGATACGACGCGGCTTCAGCGCCTCGGGCACCTCGCGCACCAGATCGATGTGCAGCATCCCGTTCACATGGGTCGCACCGGTGACGCGCACGTGGTCGGCCAGGGTGAAGCGGCGCTCGAAGGCGCGGGTGGCGATACCGCGATGCAGATAGGTGCGGTTTTCGTCTTCCTTGGCCTTCTTGGCCGAGACGATCAGCGTGTTCTCGCGCACCTCCACCGCAAGCTCGTCATCGGTGAAACCGGCCACGGCGATCGAGATGCGCCA
Source organism: Paracoccaceae bacterium (assembly GCA_015487335.1). Lineage (GTDB taxonomy): Bacteria > Pseudomonadota > Alphaproteobacteria > Rhodobacterales > Rhodobacteraceae > S012-89. The sequence goes on along the minus strand of WFPZ01000296.1, from coordinate 1,726 downwards.
GGCATCGTCACCAAGCTTCTCGATGTTGTAGGGCGGATAGCTGGGCTCCGACACGTCGTTGGTCAGGAGCCTGTCCATCAGATCGGCAATCTGATCGAACCCGACGGTGGCGCGATAAAGCGGCGTAAGATCGAAACTACGCATGGTCATCCTCCTTTGAGCGACAACTGTTTTTGCCTTCCCTCAAGGGACAGGCGGTTTTGCGGGCCCTGCTCGAGGCACCCGCAAGACAGAGGTAGGAAGGGAAAAACCGTGTTTCAAGACCCTGCGAAAGCAGCCGGACTTCCCATGGCCCGGCCGTCACGGGCGCAGAAACTTCGCCCCGCCGCCGCCGCTGCCTTGCAGGCTCAGCACCCGCACCTGGGGCGGGCGGGCGGGCTCGGCCCCGATCTGGCGCGACAGGATCCGGCGCAGATCGGCCAGCGGCTTCTCGATGCTGACGCCCAGCGCCACCTGCCGCCCCCGAACCTCGGCCTTGGCCGAAATCACCGAAACGATGCGCGCCACCCCGTCCTCGCCCATCACGAAGACCGGCGCCCCGGAAGAGCCGAAATCAACCGCGCAGGAAAGCACCAGCGTACCGCCCTGACGGGCCAGGACATGGCACAGGTCCTGCAGGGCGGGCGTCTCGCTCCGGCCCTGGGCGTAGGACACCAGGCCCACCTCGTCTCCCTTGCGCGGCTTGCCGGCCGTCTGGAACGGCACCACGGAGGACGAGCGGACAGGCTGATCGAGCTGCAGCAGGGCGAGATCCCTGCTTACCCGGGCAGTGCGCGTTCCCATCGTGTAGTCGAACTCGGGATGCACCACCGCGCGCCGTATGCCGCGGATGGCATTGGCCCGCCCGTTGCGCCAACCGGCAAGAAAACGGATCGAACCCGTGTCGATCCGCCGCCCGGTTTTCGGATCGAACAGGCAGTGGGCCGCGGTCAGAACCAGATCGGGGGCGATCATCGCGCCGGTGCAGAAGGTGCGCCCGGCCATGTCGATGCGCCCCACGGCTTCCCAGCCGCGGGCGTCATTGCCCGTCAGGAGGGGCCTGAGCGCGCTCTCTCCGGCCCCGGCCGGCTGGCCGAGAACCAGGATGAACGCCAGAATACGCAGCACGATCCGCATTTTCCCTCCGCTGGTCGAAACCGGACCTAGCGGAGGCTTCGGGCGGAATTATGGCGTCATTTCGCCAAGCGCGCGCGGTTTCGGGCCACCGGTGGCCCAGTCGAGAAGCTCGACCGTATGCACCACCGGCACCTCGGTGCCAGAGCCGATCTGGACCATGCAGCCGATGTTTCCCGCGGCGATCACCTGCGGCTCCTTCGCCTCCAGCGTGCGCACCTTGCGCGCCTTCAGCTGGGCCGAGATCTCGGGCTGCATCAGGTTGTAGGTGCCGGCCGAGCCGCAGCACAGGTGGCTGTCTGCGGGCTCAACCACCTCGAAGCCGGCACGCCGCAGAAGATCCTTCGGGTAGGTCTTGATCTGCTGGCCATGCTGCAGCGAACATGCCGCATGATAGGCCACGCGGATCCCCATCTGCGCCTGCGGCAGCTCCAGCTTCATCAGCAGTTCGCTGACATCCACCGCCAGTTCGGAAACCTTCGCCGCGTCTTCGGCCATCGGGTCGTTGCGCAGCATGAAGCCATAGTCCTTCACCGTGGTGCCGCAGCCGGAGGTGTTGATCACGATCGCATCCAGCCCCTCGCCGCGCACTTCGGCCATCCAGGCGCGGATG
>WFPZ01000295.1 GCA_015487335.1 Paracoccaceae bacterium | reverse complement strand
CCCTGGCCGCCGATCCCGAGCTGGCGGCGCTGTGGCAGCCGAAGCTGGCCTCGCGCCGCTACGATTCCTCTGTGCGTCCGGTGGCCGAGAAGCACGGCGCCACGCTGGGCATGGCGATGACGGAAAAGCAGGGCGGCTCGGACGTGCGCGCCAATACCACCGTGGCCACGCCCGAGGGCGGGCTCTACCGGCTGACCGGGCACAAGTGGTTCTGCTCGGCGCCGATGTCGGACGGCTTCCTGACGCTTGCGCAGGCGCCGGGGGGGCTGACCTGTTTCCTCGTGCCGCGCTGGCTGGAGGGCGAGCGCAACGCGATCCGGCTGATGCGGCTGAAGGACAAGCTGGGCAACCGGGCCAATGCCTCTTCGGAAATCGAATATGCCGGGGCGCTGGCCTTCCGGCTGGGCGAAGAGGGGCGCGGGGTGCGCACCATCATCGAGATGGTGCACCACACCCGGCTGGATACCGCGATGGCGCCGGCCGGGCTGATGCGCGCCGCGCTGGCGGAGGCCAGGCGCTGGTGCGAGGGCCGGGTGGCCTTCCAGCGCAGGCTGATCGACCAGCCCCTGATGCGCGCCGTGCTGGCCGATCTGGCGCTGGACTGGGAGGGCGCGCTGGCGCTGGGGCTGCGGGTGGCGCGGGCCTTCGACGACCCCTCCGAAGAGGGGCGCGCCCTGGCCCGCATCGCGGTGGCGCTGGCCAAGTTCCTGTCCAACAAGCGCTGCCCGGTGGTGGTCTACGAGGCGATGGAGGTGCTCGGCGGCATGGGCTATGTCGAGGACACGCCGCTGCCGATGCTGTTTCGCGAAAGCCCGCTGAACTCGATCTGGGAGGGCTCGGGCAACGTGATCTGCCTCGACGTGCTGCGCACCCTGTCGAAGGAGCCGCTGGCCGTCGAGGCGCTGCGCGCCGAGCTGGAGGCCGCGCGCGGCGCCGACCGGCGCTATGACGCCGCACTCGATGCCCAGTTCGCGCGCTGGCCGGGGATGCCGCCGGAGGCCGAGGCGCGCTGGTATGCCGAGCGCCTCGGCGTGCTGCTGACGGCCTCGGTGCTGATCCGCGGCGCCCCCGCGCCGGTGGCCGACGGCTATGTGGCCACCCGCGTGGCCGGCGAGCGCGGGCAGGTGAGCGGCAGCGTCTCGGGGCTGGACGAGGCGGCGATCATCGCCCGCATCTGAGCGCGCCGCCCCGCTTCTGGCCCCGGGGGACCGTCCCCGCCTTCCTCTGCCGGAAAATGCTTCCGTGCGGCGGGCATGGACCTTCCGGCGCCGGCCTCAGGCCTTGCCCCTGTAGATGTCGATCAGCTTGCCCAGCATCGCCAGCGCCTCCTCGCGCGGCCGCTGGAAGGAGTTGCGCCCGATGATCGAGCCGTTGCCGCCGCCGTCGCGGATTGCGCGGGCGTCGTCATAGACGCTGTCGGCCCCCTTCTTCGCCCCGCCCGAGAACACCACGATGCGCCGCCCGTTGAAGGCGGCCTGCATGCAGTTGCGCACCCGCGCGGCCTGGGTGGAGATGTCGATTCCCTCCTCCTCGTAGACCTTCTTCGCCTCCGGCAGCGAGAGGTGGTCGGTGGAGAGCTTGATCTTGATGATATGGGCGCCCAGCAGAGCGGCGATCTGGGCCGCGTAGGCCGCGATGTCCACCGCCGTTTCGCCCGCCTTGTCCAGCGCTTCGCCGCGCGGGTAGGACCAGATCACCGTCGCCAGCCCCTTGGCGGCGGCCTCGCGGCGCATCTCGGCGATCTCCTCGAACATGCCGTTCGCGGCCGAGGAGCCGGGGTAGATGGTGAACCCGATCGCCGAACATCCCAGCCGCAGGGCGTCATCGACGCTGGCGGTCACCGCCTGGTCCCTGGGGGCGGCCGACGGCATCAGCGAGTTGGCGCTGTTGGCCTTCAGGATCAGCGGGATCTGGCCGGCAAAGGTGTCGGCGCCGGCCTCCAGCAGCCCCAGCGGCGCGGCAAAGGCGTTCAGCCCCGCGTCGATCGCCAGCCGGTAGTGGTAATGGGGGTCGTAGCCCGCCGGGTTGGGCGCGAAGGAGCGCGCCGGCCCGTGCTCGAAGCCCTGGTCCACCGGCAGGATGATCATCTTGCCGGTGCCGCCCAGCCTGCCGTTCATCAGCATGCGGCACAGGTTGGCCTTCACGCCGGGGGTTTCGCCTTCGTAATTGGCAAGGATCTTCTGAACGGTGCGGGTGGCTTTCATGGGAACTCTCCGAAGAACATGTTTCTGGCCGCCCCGGATTAGCAAACGCGGAGCCGTGCGCAATGGAGGTTGCGCTAACAGTGGCTCTGGTGGCGCTAACGGGAAGGCGGCGGTCAGTCTTCCAGCGCCGCCACCCCGGGCAGGACCTTGCCCTCCATCCATTCCAGGAAGGCGCCGCCGGCGGTCGAGATGTAGGTGAACCGGGCCGCGGCGCCGGCCTTGTTGAGGGCGGCCACCGTATCGCCGCCGCCGGCCACCGAGATCAGCCTGCCCGCTTCGGTGAGTTCCGCGGCCAGCTCGGCCGCCGCGTTTGTGGCGCTGTCGAAGGGCTCCAGCTCGAAGGCGCCGAGCGGGCCGTTCCAGATCAGGGTGCGGCAGCTGCGGAACACCTCGCCGATCCTGGCCACCGTCTCGGGGCCGGCGTCGAGGATCATCGCATCGGCCGGGCAGGCATCGGCGGGGACCACCTCGATGGGCGGGTTGGCGCGGAATTCGCGCGCCACCACCACGTCCACGGGCAGGATGATCTCGCAGCCGGCCTCGTCGGCGGCCTTGAGGATGTCGCGGGCGGTATCGGTCATCTCGTGTTCGGCCAGCGACCTGCCCACCTCGATCCCCCGGGCGGCGAGGAAGGTATTGGCCATGCCGCCGCCGATGATCAGGTATTCCACCTTGCGGATGAGGTTGGAAAGAAGCTCGAGCTTGGACGACACCTTCGCCCCCCCCACCACGGCCACCACCGGCCGTTCGGGCCTGCCCAGTGCCGCCTCCAGCGCCCTGAGCTCGGCCTCCATCAGCCGCCCCGCCGCCGAGGGCAGCAGCCGTGCGATGCCCTCGGTGGAGGCATGCGCCCGGTGCGCGGCCGAAAACGCATCGTTGACATAGATGTCGCCCAGCGCCGCCAGCGCGGCGGCGAAGGCCGGATCGTTGCTTTCCTCGCCGGGGTGAAAGCGGGTGTTTTCCAGAAGCAGAACCTCGCCCGGCTGCAGCGCCGCCACCGCCTGCCTGGCCGGCGCGCCGATGCAGTCCTCGGCGAATTTCACCGGCACGCCGAGGGCGTCCTGCAGCGCCGGAACCACCTGGCGCAGCGACATCTCGGGCACCACCTTGCCCTTGGGGCGGCCGAAATGGGCCAGCAGCACCGGCTTGCCGCCGCGCGCGAGGATGTCGCGCACGGTGGGCACGATGCGGGTGATGCGGGTGGCATCGGTGACCCGCCCGTCTTCCACCGGCACGTTGATGTCGACGCGCGTGAGCACCGTCTTTCCGTCGAGGTCGAGATCATCGAGGGTTTTCCAGGGCATCGGCCGGCTCCTTTGCGGTGATTTCCCGCCGATATCGGCCGATCTGGCCCTCCGCGTCAACAACGGCCCTTTCCCTTTGGGCTCCGGCCCCCTAATTTGCGCGCAAATGTAGCAAGGGAGCGCCTGCCATGGCCGAGATCAAGGACCCGGAAAACACCATCGTGATGGAGCTGAAGACCGGCACCGTCATCATCGAGCTGCTGCCCGAGGTGGCGCCGAAACACGTGGAGCGGATGAAGGAGCTGGCCCGCTCGGGGGCCTATGACGGGGTGGTCTTCCACCGGGTGATCGACGGCTTCATGGCCCAGACCGGCGACGTGGCCCATGGCAACGCCGACAAGGGGCTCAACCTGCGCATGGCCGGCACCGGCGGCTCGGATCTGCCCGACCTGCCGGCGGAGTTCTCCTCGCTGCCCCATGACCGGGGGACCCTGGGCGCGGCGCGTTCGGCCAATCCGGATTCGGCCAACAGCCAGTTCTTCATCAACTTTTCCGACAACCATTTCCTCAACGGCCAGTACACCGTCTACGGCCGGGTGATCGAGGGGATGGAACATGTGGATGCCATCGCCCGGGGCGAGCCGCCGGCCAACCCCGACAAGATGATTTCCGTCAGGGTGGCCGCCGATGCGGCCTGAGACCAGGCAGCGGGCCCTGTTCTGGGCGCTGATGGCGCTGGGCCTTGCGGTCGTGCTGATCGGCGGGCTGTGGCCGGCCGATGACGACAGCGCGCCCCAGCCGCTTGCGGCGGATGGCGCGAAGCTGGAGATCACCGTGGAGGGCGAGGCCAACGGGCAGATCGTGATCCAGCTTCTGCCCGAGGCGGCGCCCCAGAACGTGGCGCGGCTGATCGAGCTGGCCCGCTCGGGGGCCTATGACGGGGTGGTCTTTCACCGGGTGATTGACGGATTCATGGCCCAGACCGGCGACGTCAAGTACGGCCGGATCGGGGGCAACCTGAGGCTTGCCGGGCGCGGCGGCTCGGACCTGCCGGACCTGCCGCTGGAGCCTTCGCAGATTCCGTTCGAGCGGGGGATCGTGGGCATGGCGCGCACCGCCGAGCCCGACAGCGCCAACAGCCAGTTCTTCATCATGTTCGCGGCCTCCCCCAACCTCAACGGCCAGTACACGGTGGTGGGTCAGGTGATCGAGGGTTTCGACGTGCTCGATTCGATCAAGCGCGGCACCGGCCCCAACGGCGCGGTGGTGGAGGACCCCGACGTGATGACACAGGTGCGGGTGATCGAGTAGCGCCCTTCGGCCCGGCGCGGTTCCGGGCCTGGCCTCTTCCTCTGCCCGTGCGAAGCCGGAGGAGGGGCATGCGAACCGGGCATCTGGTGCCGCAGGGGGGCGGCCGCGATGCGTGGCACGGAACGGGGCGCGATGCGCCACCGGCCGCTTCCGCCATCTGCCGCGGGGGATGTTTTCAAGGCGTTGAAGGCCGGCCGCGGGGCGGGTCCGGCTTTTCGCGGGCTCAGCCCTCGAGGGTGACGAGGGCGTGGCGCTTCTTCCCGGCGCTCAGTTTCAGCGGCTCGGCGAGGGACGCGGCGTCGAACATGCGGCCCGGGTCGGTGACGGGCTCGTCGTTGATGCGCGCCCCGCCCTCGGCGATCAGCCGCTTGGCCTCCTTGCCCGATTTCGCAAGCCCCGAGCGCACGAAAAGCTGAGTGGCCGAGATTCCCTCGCCCAGAGCGTCCGCGCTCAGCCGCAGGGTGGGCAGCTCTTCCCCGGCGCCGCCCCTCTCGAACACCTCGCGCGCCGTCGCCTCGGCCGCCGCCGCCGCCTCGGCCCCGTGGCACAGCGTGGTGACCTCGTTGGCCAGCCGGATCTTGGCCTCGTTGATTTGCGCCCCTTCCAGCGCGCCGAGGCGCTCGCATTCCTCCACCGGCAGTTCGGTATAGAGCTTCAGGAAACGGCCCACGTCGGCATCCGAGGTGTTGCGCCAGAACTGCCAGAACTCGTAGGGGCTGAGCATCTGCGCATCGAGCCACACCGCCCCGGCCTGGCTCTTGCCCATCTTCCGGCCGTCGGAGGTGGTCAGCAGCGGCGAGGTGAGGCCGAAGACCTCCACCCCCCGCACCCGGCGGGTGAGGTCCACCCCGTTGACGATGTTGCCCCACTGGTCCGAGCCGCCCATCTGCAGCCGGCAGCCGTAGCGGCGGTTGAGCTCCAGAAAATCGTAGGCCTGCAGGATCATGTAGTTGAATTCGAGGAAGCTCAGCGACTGTTCGCGGTCGAGCCGCGACTTGACGCTCTCGAAGCTGAGCATCCGGTTGACCGAGAAATGCCGCCCGATCTCGCGCAGGAAATCCAGGTAGTTGAGATCGGCCAGCCATTCGTCGTTGTTGACAAGAATCGCGTCGGTGGGGGCCTCGCCGAAGGTGATGTAGCCGTCGAACACCTTGCGGATGCCGGCGATGTTGGCCGCGATCCGTTCGGGGCTGAGCAGCGGGCGCTCCTCGGAGCGGAAGGAGGGATCGCCCACCTTGGTGGTGCCCCCGCCCATCAGCACGATGGGCCGGTGGCCGCATCTTTGCAGCCAGCGCAGCATCATGATCTGGATCAGCGAGCCCACGTGCAGGCTGGGCGCGGTGGCGTCGAAGCCGATGTATCCCGGCACCACCCCTCCGGCCAGCGCCTCGTCGAGGCCCTGGTAATCGGTGCAGTCGGCCAGAAAGCCGCGCTCCATCATCACGCGCATGAAGTCCGATTTGGGGTGGTAGGTCATGTGCCTATGGTCCAGTCTTGATTGAGCGGGCTATCTATATCGGGACGATACCGGAAGGGAAAGCATGTTGAGGAGGGGGCCGATGCGCGCGGCGGGGGCCATGACCGACATCTCGCTGGAGGGGGTGGCGGCGGCCATGGTGGAAACCGATGGCGAGGTGATTCACGGCTTCGGCGAGACCGCCTTCCGCCCCTTTTCGGAGGACGAGCGCCGGGTGCTGCGCGCCGCCCGCGGCCGGTGGGGCGCGCATCGCGAGGCGGCCGAGATCGTCGAGACCGCCCAGGCGGAGGTGCTGGCCGGCTTTCGCCAGGCCGAGATCATCGGCCTGGGCGGGCCGGTCATGGCGCATGAGCCGGGCGGACGCGGCAGCCTGCAGCCGGGCAATGGCGCGCTGCTGGCCGAGGCGCTCGGCCGCCCCGTGGTGTGGGATTTCGCCGCCACCGACATGGAGATGGGCGGGCAGGGGGCGCCGCTGGCCCCGTTCTTCCATTTCGCCTGCGCCCGGCACATCGGTGCCCGCGGGCCGCTGGCCTTCGTAGATCTGGGCGGCATCTGCACGGTTTCGCTGGTCGATCCGGCCGCCGCGCGCCCCGAAGAGGGCGGCGTGCTGCTGGCCTGGGAGGCCGGGCCGGGGCTGGCGCTGCTGGCCGATCTGCTGGCCGAGCGGCGCGGCGCGCCGGTGCGCTCCGAGGGCTGGATGGAGGCGGGGGGGCGGATCGACACCGATATCCTCGCCGCCTTCCTGCGTGATCCGCATTTCTTCCGCCTGCCGCCCAAATCGCTGCGCGAGCGGCGCTTTTCGTCCCTGATCGAGGCCGTCGCCGCCCTGCCCGAACATGACGCCATGGCCACCCTCACGGCCGCCGTCGAAGCCGCGGTATCGCTGTCGATGGCGCATTTTCCCCGCCCGCCCCTGCGGGCGGTGGTCAGCGGCCGCGGCCGTCATGACGAGGTGCTGATGGGCATGCTGGGCGACGGCCCCGGCTTTCCGCTTCAGCCCGCCGAGGAGGCCGGGTTGGACGGCGACATGATGGCAGCCCGGGCGGTGGCCCATCTGGCGGTGCGGGTGGTGCGCGGCCTGCCCACCACCTGCCCTGCCACCACCGGGGTGGCGGCGCCCGTCGGCGGCGGGCAGATCAGCCGGCCCTCGGGGCGGTTTGCGTAGGGTCCTGACCCCGGGCCAGCTCCCGGGCGAGGGCGCAGAAGCCCTCCACGGGCACCTGCTCGGCCCGGTCGGTGGGGCGCAGCCCGGCGGCCTCGATGCGCTTCTCGATGTCCGGGGCCAGCCCCCGCAGGGCCGAGCGCAGCATCTTGCGGCGCTGGTTGAAGGCGGCCGCCACCACCCGGCCCAGCACCGCCGCGTCGGCGGGGAAGCGCGGTTCGGGCAGGGCCTGGAGATGCACCACCGCCGAGCGCACCTTCGGCGGCGGGGTGAAGGCCTCGGGGGGCAGCTCCATGACGATGCGCGCCGTGCTGCGCCACTGGGCCAGCACCGCCAGCCGCCCGTAGGCCCTGGTGCCGGGACGCGCGGTGATGCGCTCGGCCACTTCGCGCTGGAACATCAGGGTGAGGCTTTCCCAGAACGGCGGCCATTCGGGCGGGGTCAGCCAGCGCACCAGAAGCTCGGTGCCGATGTTGTAAGGCAGGTTGGAGACCACCCGGATCGGCGGGGTGAGGTGCGCCAGCGGGTCCAGCTCCAGCGCGTCGGCATGCATCACCTCCAGCCGGCCCGGACAGGCGGCGGCGATCTCGGCCAGCGCCGGCAGGCAGCGGGGGTCCTTCTCCACCGCCAGAACCCGGCGCGCCCCCTCGGCCAGCAGCCCGCGGGTAAGCCCGCCGGGCCCGGGGCCCACCTCGAGCACGTCGCAGGCGGAAAGATCGCCCGCCTGGCGGGCGATCTTGGCGGTGAGGTTGAGGTCGAGCAGGAAGTTCTGCCCCAGCGCCTTGCGCGCCGAGAGCCCGTGCGCCGCGATCACCTCGCGCAGCGGCGGCAGCCCGTCTATGGCCGCCATCGCCGCTCCTCCCCTCTCTTCTTCTGTGCGCAAATACTCCCGCCGGAGGCTTGAAGTCTCATGACGCCCGCCTCGCCGCCAGCTCTGCCGCCATCCGCAGCGCGGCGATCAGCGAATCGGGGCGCGCCAGCCCGCGCCCGGCGATGTCGAAGGCGGTGCCGTGATCGGGCGAGGTGCGGATGAAGGGCAGCCCGAGGGTGACGTTCACCCCCTCGTCGAAGGCCAGCGTCTTGATCGGGATCAGCGCCTGGTCGTGATACATGGCGATTGCCGCGTCATAGCCGCGCCGGGCGCGCTCGTGAAACATGGTATCGGCCGAAAGCGGGCCGCTCAGCGACATACCCTCGGCGCGCAGCCGCTCCAGCAGCGGCGCGATCATCTCGATCTCCTCCCGGCCCATGGCGCCGCCCTCGCCGGCATGGGGGTTGAGCCCGGCCACCGCGATGCGCGGGGCGGGCAGCGCGAAATCGCGGCGCAGGGCGTCGTGGGTGATGCGGATGGTGCGCTCAAGCAGCCGTTCGCTCAGCGCGGCGGGCACCTGGGCCAGCGGAATGTGGATGGTGGCCGGCACCACCCGCAGGCCGTCGCAGGCGAGCATCATCGCCACCTGCTCCACCCCGGCCAGGTGGGCCAGATATTCGGTGTGGCCGGGAAAGGCGAATCCGGCCCCCTCCTGCAGCGCCCGCTTGTGGATCGGCCCGGTGCACAGCGCCGCGGCCCGGCCCTCGCGCACCAGCGCCACGGCGCGCGCGATGACCTCGATCACCGCCGGGGCATTGGCCGGGGCGGGGCGGCCGGGCACCGCCGCCTCGGGGAAGGGG
>WFPZ01000294.1 GCA_015487335.1 Paracoccaceae bacterium | reverse complement strand
TAGGGCAGCCCCTCCCGGGCGGCCAGCCGGGCCAGGCGGCGCTCGGCATCGGGCCAGATCAGCCCCGACATGCCCACCGGGGCGATGCCGAAGGGGGCGGTCCAGCGCTCGCCCAGGAATGGCGTCTCCAGATCGGGCGTCACCTCGCCGGTCAGCACCGCGGGCCTCATGAGCACCGCGTCCAGGGCGGCGCGGTTGCGCCGCAGCGCGGCTTCCGTGCCGGTGCCGCTGTCGAGAAACTCCCAGACGAAATGCGGGATGCGCCGCCGGGCGCGGCGGCGCAGGTCGGGCAGGGCGGGATAGTGGGTATCGAGATCCATGTGCAATGGATAGATCACCCCGCCGGCCTGCGCCACGGGATTTCAGCGTTGCAGCAGCCGAGCCAGCGCCGCGCGCTCCTCCACCCCGCCCAGCGCGCGCACCGCCTCGTCGATCCGGCGGGCGGCGACATAGGCCAGGGTGGCGATCTCGCCCGGCGCCCGGCCGGTGCGCTCCTCGAAGCGCACGGCAAACGGAGCGGGACCGGACATCAGGTAGGCGCGTTCGTCCTCGGGGGTGAGCGCGGGGATCTTCACCATCGCCGGCCCGGCCCCGTCCAGCATGCCCTCGAACCCCCGCCCGCTCAGGGCATTCGCCAGTTCCGCGATGATGTCGGGCGCGCTCTCCATCACGGCGATCTCCGGCGGAAAGGTGAGATAGTTGGCGGCGATCACCTCCAGGTAGACATCCAGCCCGCCCAGGTGGCCGTCGCTTTCTTCGCCCGCATGGGCGTCGCGTTCGCCCGAGGCAAGCAGAAAGGCCTCGACCGCATCGCCCGTCTTGTCCGAGCTGTCGATCGGCACCAGCAGGGTGACGTTGAAACTGTGGGCAAGGGCGGCCGGCGCAAGCGCCAGCAGGCAGATGGTGGCAAGAACGGCTCGGGTGAACATGGGGCGCTCCTCCTCTCGGGTGATCGCCAGTGTGCGGGCGGTTGCGGACCGGGGCAAGGGGAAGGCCATGCGGTTGTCGCTGCGGTTTTCGGCAAGGGCGCGAACATTCGCCGAACACGCCTTCCCCTTTTCCCTGCCCGCGCTTATGTTGCCGCCATGAGCAGTTTCGACGAATCCGATGCCTTCGGGGGGGGCTCGCTATCGGCGCGCGCCATGGCGGCCCGGCCTGCGCCCTACCTTGAGGGGCTGAACCCGGCCCAGCGCGAGGCGGTGGAACATCTGGACGGCCCGGTGCTGATGCTGGCCGGTGCCGGCACCGGCAAGACCCGCGCCCTGACGACCCGCATCGCCCATCTGCTGAACACCGGTCGGGCGCGGCCGCATGAAATTCTTGCCGTCACCTTCACCAACAAGGCCGCGCGCGAGATGAAGGAGCGGGTGGGCCAGCTTCTGGGCCAGACGGTGGAGGGGATGCCCTGGCTGGGCACCTTTCACGCCATCTGCGTCAAGATGCTGCGCCGGCATGCCGAGCTTGCCGGGCTGAAGAGCAACTTCACCATTCTCGACACCGACGACCAGATCCGCCTTCTCAAGCAGCTGATCGTGGCCGCGAACATTGACGAAAAGCGCTGGCCCGCGCGCCATCTGGCGCATGTCATCGACGGCTGGAAGAACCGGGCCTGGACGCCGGACAAGGTGCCGGCGGGCGAGGGCGCGGCCTTCAACAACGCGGCAATCGGCCTCTACCGCGAATACCAGGAGCGGCTGGCCACCCTGAACGCGGTGGATTTCGGCGATCTGCTGCTGCATGTGGTCACCATCCTGCAGGGCAACCCCGACATACTGGAGCACTACCAGCGCCGGTTCAGCCATATCCTGGTGGACGAATACCAGGATACCAACGTCGCCCAGTACCTGTGGCTGCGGCTTCTGGCGGCGGGGCACCGCAACATCTGCTGCGTGGGCGACGACGATCAGTCCATCTACGGCTGGCGCGGCGCCGAGGTGGGCAACATCCTGCGCTTCGAGAAGGATTTTCCCGGCGCCCGCGTGGTGCGGCTGGAGCAGAACTACCGTTCCACCGGGCATATCCTGGCCGCCGCCTCGGGAGTAATCGCGGCCAATGCGGGCCGGCTGGGCAAGAGGCTGTTCACCGAGGGCGAGGATGGCGAGAAGGTGCGGCTGATCGGCCATTGGGACGGCGAGGAGGAGGCGCGCTGGATCGGCGAGGAGATCGAGGCGCTGCAGAGAGGCACACGGGGAATGGCGCCGCTGTCGCTTGACGACATCGCCATTCTGGTGCGCGCCTCTCACCAGATGCGCGCCTTCGAGGACCGCTTCCTGACCATCGGCCTGCCGTATCGGGTGATCGGCGGCCCGCGCTTCTACGAGCGGATGGAGATCCGCGACGCGATGGCCTATTTCCGCGTCGCCGTCAGCCCCGATGACGATCTGGCCTTCGAGCGCATCGTGAATACCCCCAAGCGAGGGGTCGGCGGCAAGGCGCTGCAGGCCATCCAGCTTGCGGCGCGCGAAAACGGCGTGTCGCTGCTGGAAGGCGCGCGCATCGCCGCCGCCGAAGGGCTGCTGAAGGGCAAGGCCAGGGGCGAGGTCGCAGCGCTGGTCGCCGCCTTCGAGCGCTGGCACGCCCGCGCGATCGACCCCGGGCAGTCGCATGTGGAACTGGCCGAGACCATCCTCGACGAAAGCGGCTATACGGCGATGTGGCTGAACGACAGGACGCCCGAGGCGCCGGGGAGGCTGGAGAACCTCAAGGAACTGGTCAAGGCGCTGGAGGAGTTCGACAACCTGCAGGGCTTCCTCGAACATGTCGCCCTGATCATGGACAACGAGGCCGAGGAGGCCGGCGAGAAGGTCTCCATCATGACGCTGCACGGCGCCAAGGGCCTGGAGTTTCCCGCCGTCTTCCTGCCGGGCTGGGAGGACGGGCTGTTCCCGAGCCAGCGCAGCATGGACGAAAGCGGGCTGAAGGGCCTGGAGGAAGAGCGCCGCCTGGCCTATGTGGGCATCACCCGGGCCGAGCGGCTGTGCACCATTTCCTTTGCCGCCAACCGCCGGGTCTATGGTCAGTGGCAATCACAGCTTCCCTCGCGCTTCATCGACGAGCTGCCCGCCGACCACGTGGAGGTGCTCACGCCGCCCGGCCTTTACGGCGGCGGCCACGGCGCGGCGGCGCCGGGCCGGGCCGGCGGGCTGGAGGCGCGCGCCGAGCGGGCCGATGTCTACAACTCGCCGGGCTGGAAGCGGCTGCAGGCGCGCCGCGCCGAGCGCACCGTCCGCCCCGGCCCGGGGGGCGGCTCATCCGTCATCGACCTGCAGGCGGTGGCCGCCTTCACCCCCGGCGAGCGCGTCTTTCACCAGAAATTCGGCTACGGCACCGTGATGGGGGTGGAGGGCGACAAGCTCGACATCGAGTTCGAGAAGGCCGGGGCCAAGAAGGTGGTGGCGAAATTCGTGGTCGCCGCCGGGCGCGAGGACGACGTGCCGTTCTGATGGGCGGCTGCGATCTGCTGTCAGGAGAGGGCTCTGCCCCCTCGCAGGGCGTCCGGCGGGCGCGGCGGGCCGGGCCCGGCGGGGCCTGCTCGGGAAAAGAAAACGGCGGCGCCCGGGAGGAGGGAGGCGCCGCCGTCTCTTTCAACGCCGGGGCCGTCGGGAGGAGGTAACGGCCGGGGCGTCTATGCCGGGAGCGTGTCGCTCCGGTTATCTTTCGCGGCGGCGCCCAGGGAGGAGGAAGACGCCGCCGCTTGTCACAGAGGGCTCAGGGAGGAGGAGCCGTCTGGATTCGAATTACTTCCCGTAGACCGCTTCGCGCGCGGCAGAGATGATGGCGCCACGGTTCAGCCCGATGTCGGCCAGATCGGCGGCGCTCAGTTCGCTGAGCTCGCGCACCGTGCGGCGATACAGGCGGTATTTCGCATAGCTGTCGGCCAGCGCCCTGAGGTTTTCCGAAACCTTCTGCGCGAGGCCGGCCTCGATGCTGCGGATGTCTTGTGCGAATGCCATGTCGGTTACTCTTCTGATCGGGTGGTGAAGCATTGCTGCCTCGTGAGGGAAAATAGGCATATGCTGCGCCTGCACAATCCCCGGAAGGGCAATGCTGCCATGCAGAAAATGCATAAGTCTTGCTGACCGATCATGGCCCTGCGAAAGGGGCTTCGCCGGGCAGAGGCAAGGGGTGGGAAAACATGGAACAGCATGTTCCGCCTGCGAATCACTTTTGTGGAATCTCGGGAAGATACCGGGAGAATGACGCCTGTTTTCCTCGGCGATGGGCGATGATCGCGCCTTTGTGAGTTATTTTTTTTGGGAATTTGCGGGAATTCAGGAGATGGGTCGATTTTCCCTACATCTTGTGGGTATAATTTTTTGCTCCACTACAAAAGGTGATCACGTGGGGGAATTCGGTGCCGGACTGCAATGAGAAATGGCCTTCTGTGTTGGCAGACATGAGCTGACAGCGCTTCTTTTTTGTTGATTTCCATGAATTCCCATGGCATCCCTTTTGACACGATGAAACGGGCCAAAGGGGCGAAGCAGAGAACCCCGATAATCTCCCAAGTCAGGTTTCATACAGGCACCCGCTTTCATCGAACCAGGAGATCCGGCGCGCGGGCGAGCAGACATCCCCCCAGGTGGCGCGCGCAGCTGGACCAACCCAGAAATGGGACGAGGGCGGCGGATTGGACAGTGGCAGCAGTTCAATCCGCCGTTTTCGTCAGAAGAGGGGCAGGCAGGGGCGAGGCAAAGGAGCCGCAAGGACAGTGGCGCGACGGTTCAGAGGCGAATTCCACCAGAAGGTGGACGCGAAGGGCAGGGTCTCCATCCCGGCCCTGTTTCGCCGTGTTCTGGAGGCCGAGGATCCCGACTGGAAGGAAGGCCTGCGCCCGCAGCTGGTGATCGTCTACGGCGACCACCGCCGCGACTATCTTGAATGCTTCACCATCAACGCGATCAACGAGATCGACGCCAAGATCGCCCGCAAGCCCCGCGGCTCGCCCAAGCGCAAGATCCTCGAACGTCTCTACCAGGGCCAGTCGATGACCACCGAGGTCGATCACGACGGCCGCCTCGTTCTGCCCCAGCGCCTGCGCGAGAAGATCGGCCTGGGCGACGAGGCGTTTTTCATTGCCTCGGGCGACCATTTCGAGATCTGGAACCCCAAGACCTACGAAGAGGTCGAAACCGCGCGCACGCAGGAATTCCTCGACAGCCTGCCACCGGATGTGGATGTGCTGTCCTTCCTCGACGAGGACGACTAGCCCATGGCCGCCGCTGCCCGCGCCACGCCTGCCGATCTTCCCCACATACCCGTGTTGCTGCGCCCGTTGCTGGAGGCCGTGCGCCCGGTGCGCGGGGTCTGGCTCGATGGCACCTTCGGGGCCGGCGGCTATGCCCGGGCCCTGCTGGAGGCCGGTGCCGAGAAGGTCATCGGCATCGATCGCGATCCGGCGGTGTTCGAGATGGCGGCCGCCTGGGCGGGCGCCTGCGGCTCCCGGCTGGAGCTGGTGCAGGGCACCTTCGGGCGGCTTGACGAATACGGCCGCGATCTGAGCGGCGTGGTGCTCGACCTCGGCGTTTCCTCGATGCAGCTCGACCGGCCCGAGCGCGGCTTTTCCTTCATGAGGGAGGGCCCGCTGGACATGCGCATGAGCCAGTCCGGGCCGTCCGCCGCCGATCTGGTGAACTCCGCCAGCGAGGCGGAACTGGCCGACATCCTTTACCTTTACGGCGAGGAGCGCGCGGCGCGGCGCATCGCGCGCGCCATCGTGGCGGCTCGTGCCGAGGCGCCGATCGAGACTACCCGCCAGCTGGCCGCGATCGTCGAGGGGTGCCTGCCGCGGCCCCGGCCCGGCCAGAGCCACCCGGCCACCCGCAGCTTCCAGGCCATCCGCATCGCGGTGAACGACGAGTTCGGCGAGCTGGTTGCGGGGCTGGAAGCGGCAGAGCGCGCCCTGGCGCCCGGCGGCAGGCTGGCGGTGGTGAGCTTTCATTCGCTTGAGGACCGGATCGTCAAGCGGTTCCTGCAGGCGCGCTCTTCGACCGGCGGCGGGGGCAGCCGCCACGCCCCCGAACGGGAGGCACAGGAGCCCGCCTTCCGGCTGCTCGTCAGAGGCGAGGGGCCCGATGCGCGCGAGCTGGCGGAAAACCCGCGCGCCCGTTCGGCGCGGCTGCGGGTGGCCGAGCGCACCTCGGCGCCGGCCGCGCCGGTGGATCGGCGCGCCCTTGGCCTGCCGCAGCCCGGGCCGGCGGGAAGACAGACGGCAAGGAAGGGGAAAAGGTAGTGCGTACGTTGCTTTACGTCGTTTCCGCCCTGGCGGTGATGGGGCTGGCCTTCTGGGCCTACAACGAGAACTACGCCACCCAGCAGGCCCTGCGCGATGCCGAGAAGGTGCAGCGCGAGATCGGCGACCTGCGGGTGGAACTGAGCGTGCTGCGCGCCGAATGGGCCTATCTCAACCGTCCCGAGCGGCTGCGCGACCTTGCGGTGATCAACTTCGACCGCCTCGGCCTTCTGCCGCTGCGCCCCGACCAGTTCGGCCGGGTCGATCAGGTTGCCTTCCCCGGCGAGCGGCTGGTGCCGATCCTCGATGCGGTTGACGTGGTCGGCAACCTGGAGGAGGAGCACTGATGATCCGCACGCCGCTGCGTCCGCTGGCCCGCATCCTTTCCGCCCGCCAGAGGGGCGAGAACCCCGATGCCATCGAGCGCGAGAACATCCGCCTTCGCCACGAGCAGATGCGCGATGCCGCGCGTCAGCGCGCCGAGGGGCGGCTTCTGGTGCTGGGGGCGCTGTTCGTGGTCGGCTTCGTGACGGTGGGGCTGCGCATGGCGGTGCTGGCCGCGAGCGAACCCACCGAGCCGCGCGCGGCGGCCACGGGGGCGGCGATCCTCGCCCAGCGCGCCGACATCGTGGATCGCAACGGCCGCATCCTGGCCACCAATCTGGTGACCAATTCGCTCTATGCCCAGCCGCCGAACATGATCGACAAGGAGCGCGCCGCGCGCGAGCTGGCGCGCATCTTCCCCGATCTTGACGAAAAGGAGCTGCTGGAGAAGTTCAACAGCAAGCGCAAGTTCCTGTGGATCCGCCGCAAGATCAGCCCCGAACAGCAGCAGCAGGTACATGACATCGGCGACCCGGGCCTGCTGTTCGGCCCGCGCGAGATGCGGCTTTATCCCAACGGCCGGCTGGCTGCCCATGTGCTGGGCGGGGCCTCCTTCGGCCGCGAGGGGGTGAACGCGGCTGAGATCGTCGGGGTGGCCGGGGTGGAGAAGGAATTCGACGACTTCCTGCGCGATCCCGCCCGCGGCGGCGAACCGCTGCGCCTTTCGCTCGATCTTTCCGTCCAGGCCGCGGCCGAGCGGGTGCTGGCCGGCGGCATGAAGCTGATGAACGCCAAGGCCGCGGCCTCCGTCCTGATGGATGTCGAGACCGGCGAGGTGATCTCGATGGTCTCGCTGCCCGATTTCGACCCCAACAACCGCCCCCCGCCGCCCCGCAGCGGCCTGCCCTCGGACAGCCCGCTGTTCAACCGTGCGGTCCAGGGCGTCTACGAGCTGGGCTCTACCTTCAAGACCCTGACCATCGCCCAGGCGATCGACGAAGGCCTGGTGACGCCCGATACCATGGTCGATACCACCGGGCCGCTGCGCTGGGGCAAGTTCCGGATCAAGGATTTCAAGGATTACGGGCCGCAGCTTTCGGTTACCGACGTGGTGGTCAAGTCCTCCAACCTCGGCACCGCGCGCATCGCCCAGCAGATCGGCGCCGAGCGCCAGCGTGCCTTCCTCACCAGGCTGGGGCTGCTGCAGCCCACCACGGTGGAGCTGGCCGAGGCCGACAGCGTCAAGCCGCTGGTTCCCGACAACTGGTCGGAGCTGTCCACCATGACCATCGCCTACGGCCACGGCATCGCGGTCAGCCCGCTGCACCTGGCGGCGGCCTATGCCTCGGTGGTCAACGGCGGCACGCTGGTGCGGCCGACGCTGCTGAAACGCGACCGGGCGCAGAAGGGGCCGCGGGTCGTTTCGCGCGAGACCTCCCTCGCCATGCGCTCGATCCTGCGCCAGGTGGTGGTGCGCGGCACCGCCAGGTTCGGCGAGGTCGAGGGCTACCGGGTGGGGGGCAAGACCGGCACCGCCGACAAGCCCAAGGAGCGCGGCGGCGGCTACTATGAAGACAAGGTGATCTCCACCTTCGCCAGCGTCTTCCCGGCCGACAATCCGCGCTACGTGCTGATCGTCACCCTTGACGAGCCCGAGGAAACCTCCGGCATCAAGCCGCGCCGCACCGCCGGCTGGACGGCGGTGCCGGTGGCCGCCGAGATGATCCGCCGCGTGGCCCCCCTGCTTGGCCTGCGCCCCGAGATCGAGATGGCCGAGGTGGACCGGGTGACGCTGACCTCGAACTGAGGGCCGGGGGCCGGGCCGCGGGCTGGAGGGCGGCGGAATCCCCCCGCCCGGCGCGGCCTGCGGTTGCGGGCGGCTCGGCGGCGGGGTTATTAGGGATATCACCCAGAGCCAGAGCGAACGGATGACGGATCGGGCAAGGACGAAATCGCTGGCGGAGCTCGGTCTGACGGCGCAGGGCGGGCGCGAGGCGCGGATCACCGGGCTGTCGGTGGACAGCCGCGCCCTGCGGCCGGGGCAGCTGTTCGCCGCCCTGCCGGGCAGCCGGGCGCATGGCGGGGCGTTCATCGAAGAGGCGTTGCGCCGCGGGGCGGGCGCCGTCCTGACCGACCGGCGCGGCGCCGAAATGGCCCGCGAGGCGCTGGCTAGGGCGGATGTGCCGCTGGTGCTGGCCGAGGATCCGCGCCAGGCGCTGGCCTGGGCGGCGGCGCTGTGGTTCGGGGGCCAGCCCGAAACCGTGGTCGCGGTGACCGGCACCAACGGCAAGACCTCCGTCGCCACCTTCACCCGCCAGATCTGGACGGCGCTGGGGCTGGCCGCCGTCAACCTCGGCACCACCGGGGTGGAGGGGGCCTTTCAGGCGCCGCTGGCCCACACCACCCCCGAGCCTGTCACCCTGCACCGGCTGCTGGCGGAAATGGCCGCCGCCGGGGTCAGCCATGCGGCGATGGAGGCCTCCAGCCACGGGCTGGCCCAGCGCCGCCTCGACGGGGTGCGCCTGAGTGCCGCCGCCTTCACCAGCTTCAGCCAGGACCACCTGGATTACCACGCCGGTTTCGAGGACTATTTCGCCGCCAAGGCGGGGCTGTTCACCCGGGTCCTGCCCGATGACGGGGTGGCGGTGATCAACACCATCGACCCGCGTGGCGAAGAGATGGCCGACAAGGCCCGCGCCCGCGGCCAGGCGGTGCTTGTCGTCGGGCGCGGGGCGGATGCCCATCTGCGCCTCACCGGTCAGCGCTTCGACGCCACCGGCCAGGATCTGCGCTTCACCTGGAAGGGGGCGCCCCACATGGTGCGGCTGGGGCTGATCGGCGGGTTCCAGGCCGAAAACGCGCTGGTGGCGGCGGGGCTGGCGATCGCCACCGGGGCCGATCCGGCCGATGTTTTCGCCGCCCTGGCCGGGCTGGAAACGGTGCGCGGACGCATGCAGCTGGCCGCCACCCGCGACAATGGCGCGGCGGTGTTCGTCGATTACGCCCACACGCCCGAGGCCATCGCCACGGCGCTGCGCGCCCTGCGCCCGCATGTGCTGGGCCGGCTGGTGGCGATCATCGGCGCCGGCGGCGACCGCGACGCCTCCAAGCGCGAGCCGATGGGCCGGGCGGCGGCGCGCCATGCGGATCTGGTCTTCGTGACCGACGACAACCCCCGCACCGAGGATCCGGCGGCCATCCGCGCGGCGGTGATGCGCGGCTGCCCCGGCGCCATCGAGGTGGCCGACCGGGCCGAGGCGATCCTGCGCGGGGTCGATGCGCTGCAGCCGGGCGATGCGCTGCTGATCGCCGGCAAGGGCCACGAGACGGGGCAGATCATCGGCGATGACGTCTATCCCTTCGACGATGCCGAACAGGCGAGCGTGGCGGTGGCCGCGCTCGACGGGCGGGTGACGTGAGCGCGCTGTGGACGTCCCGCCAGGCCGCCGCGGCCACCGGCGGCACCGCAAGCCGCGACTGGCAGGCCACCGGCGTTTCCATCGACACCCGCAGCCTGCGGCCGGGCGATCTTTTCGTGGCGCTGAAGGATGTCCGCGACGGCCATGATTTCGTCGCCCGGGCGCTGGCGCAGGGGGCGGCGGCGGCGATGGTTTCGCGCCGGCCCGAAGGCGTGCCGCCCGATGCGCCCCTGCTGATGGTCGAGGACGTGCAGGCCGCGCTCGAGGCGCTCGGGCGGGCCGGGCGGGCGCGCAGCCGGGCGCGG
Organism: Paracoccaceae bacterium; assembly: GCA_015487335.1. GTDB lineage: Bacteria > Pseudomonadota > Alphaproteobacteria > Rhodobacterales > Rhodobacteraceae > S012-89. The sequence continues at coordinate 3,915 of WFPZ01000294.1, read as the reverse complement.
GTGGTGGCGGTGACGGGCTCGGTGGGCAAGACCTCGGCCAAGGAGATGCTGCGCCGGGTGCTGGCCGGGCAGGGGCGGGTGCATGCCGCCGAAAGGAGCTTCAACAACCACTGGGGCGTGCCGCTGACGCTGGCGCGGCTGCCGGAGCGGGCCGATTTCGCGGTGGTCGAGATCGGCATGAACCGCCCCGGAGAGATCGGCCCCCTGGCCGCCCTGGCGCGCCCGCATGTGGCGCTGATCACCACCGTGGCCGCCGCCCATCTGGCGGCCTTCGACGGGCTTGAGGCCATCGCCGCCGAAAAGGCCGCCATCTTCGGCGGGCTGGAGCCGGGGGGCGTGGCGGTGCTGCCCTCGGGCCTGCCGGTGAGCGGGATACTCGAACGGGCGGCGCGCGCGGCCGGGGCGCGGCTGCTGCGCTTCGGCACCGACGAGGGGGCGGATTACCGCCTCGGCGACGTTGCGCTGTCCGATGCCGCCACCGTCGGGCGTCTGCGCCACGCCGGCGGGGCGCTGCTGTTTCGGATCGGTGCGCCGGGGCGGCATTTTGCCCACAACGCGGCCGGGGTGCTGGCCGCCGCGGCGGCGCTGGGGGCCGACCTGGACGTTGCCGCCTGCGATCTTGGCCAGTGGCGGGTGCCGCCCGGGCGTGGCACCCGCGAGCGCATCGTGCTCGACGTGGTGGACGATCACCTGTCGATCGATCTCATCGACGACGCCTTCAACGCCAATCCCGCCTCGATGGCCGCAGCGCTCGAGGTGCTGGCCGCCGCCGAGCCGCGCCACGGGGTGGGCCGGGTGGCGCGCGGGCGGCGCATCGCGGTGCTGGGCGACATGCTGGAGCTGGGCGCGGACGAGGCAAGGATGCATCGCGCCATCGCCGACCTGCCCGCCATGGCGGCGGTGGACAGGGTGCATTGCGTGGGCCCGCGCATGCGCGCCCTGTTCGAGGCCCTGCCGCCCGAGCGCCGCGGCGAGTGGCACGACAGCGCCGAGGCCATGGCCGCGCGCGCCCATGCCATCGCGGATGCCGGCGACGTGGTGCTGGTGAAGGGCTCGAAGGGCAGCCGGGTCAGCCTCGTGGTTGACGCGATCAGAAAACTGGGCCATCCGCTGGCCGCGGACAGAAAAGGAACCGAGTAGATGCTCTATTGGCTGACCGGGCTTTCGGACGGTGGCGACATATTCAACCTCTTTCGCTACATCACCTTCCGGGCGGGCGGCGCCTTCTTCACGGCGCTGATCTTCGGTTTCATCTTCGGTCGGCCGCTGATCAACCTGCTGCGCCGCCGTCAGGGGAAGGGCCAGCCGATCCGCGAGGACGGCCCCGCCAGCCACATCCTGGAAAAGGCCGGCACGCCCACCATGGGGGGCGCGCTCATCCTCGGGGCGCTTGTGGTGTCCACCCTGCTGTGGGCGCGGCTCGACAACCCGTTCATCTGGATCGTGCTCTTCGTCACCCTCGGATTCGGGCTGATCGGCTTTGCCGACGATTACCAGAAGGTGACCCGCAACTCCGCCAGGGGGATTTCCGGCAAGCTGCGCTTCGGGGCGGGGCTGCTGATCTCCGCCGCCGCTGCCTATCTGTTCTCGCTCTACCACCCCGATGATCTGGCCAACCGCCTGGCGCTTCCCTTCTTCAAGGACACGCTGATCAACCTCGGGGTCTTCTTCGTGCCCTTCGCCATGCTGGTGATCGCGGGCTCGGCCAATGCGGTGAACCTCACCGACGGGCTCGACGGGCTGGCGATCATGCCGGTGATGATCGCCGCCGGCACCCTGGGGGTGATCGCCTATGCGGTGGGCCGTTTCGACTTTGCCGAATATCTCGAAGTCCACTACGTGCCCGGCACCGGCGAGCTTCTGATCTTCTCCGCCGGGCTGATCGGCGGGGGCCTGGGCTTTCTTTGGTACAACGCCCCGCCCGCGGCGGTGTTCATGGGCGACACCGGCAGCCTTTCCCTGGGCGGCGCGCTGGGGGCCATCGCGGTGGCCACCAAGCACGAGATCGTGCTGGCGATCGTCGGCGGGCTGTTCGTGGTCGAGGCGCTGAGCGTGATCATCCAGGTGATCTACTTCAAGCGCACCGGCCGGCGGGTGTTCCTGATGGCCCCGATCCATCACCATTTCGAGCACAAGGGATGGAAGGAGCCGCAGATCGTGATCCGCTTCTGGATCATCTCGCTGATCCTCGCCCTGATCGGTCTGGCCACGCTGAAGGTGCGCTGAAATGGCCGGGCCGGTGCGCGACAGCCAGCGGATGATCCGCGAGATGGCGCCGCAGCGCAGGCCCGGACGCTGGGTCTTCGTCAGCCTGCCCGAAGCCCATCCCGAGCGCCCGGCGCTGGCCGCGCGGGCCTTGGCCTCGGTGCGTGAGCCCGAGGGCCTGTCGGTGCTGATCCCGGCCGGGGAAGCGGCCCGGCACGGGCTGAGCGCGGAGGGGCCGGTCATGGCATATCTGATGCTCGGCGTGCATTCGGCGCTCGATGGCACGGGGCTGACGGCGGCGGTCAGTGAAACCCTCGCCGCGGCCGGCATCGCCTGCAATGTCGTCGCCGGCTGCCGGCATGATCATCTGTTCGTGCCCGAGGAGCGGGCCGACGAGGCGCTGGCGCTGCTGCGGGCGCGGTCGGGGCGGGACGGATGATTCCGGTGCGCGGATACGAGGGCCGCAAGGTGGCGGTGCTGGGGCTGGGGCGCTCGGGCCTGGCGGCGGCGCGCGCCCTGAGGGCCGGCGGGGCCGAGCCGCTTTGCTGGGACGACGGCGAAGAGGCCCGCGCCCGCGCCGCGGATCAGGGCTGCACGCTGCATGATCTGTCCCGCCCCGGGGCCCTGAAGGGGGTCTCCTGCCTGATCGTCTCGCCGGGCATTCCCCACCTCTACCCGCAGCCGCATCCGGTGATCCGCGCCGCCTGGGAGGCCGGCGTGCCGGTGGACAACGACATCGGCCTGTTCTTCCGTTCGCTCGCCACCGCCGGCTGGGACCGCTTCGACCGCGCGCCCAGGGTGGTGGCGGTGACCGGCTCCAACGGCAAGTCCACCACCTCGGCGCTGATCGCCCACATCCTGCAGGAGGCGGGCATCCCGGTGCAGCTGGCCGGCAACATCGGCCGCGGGGTGCTGGACATCGCCCCCCCCGGCGACGGCGCGGTGGTGGTGCTGGAGCTGTCGAGCTACCAGACGGAACTGGCCCGCGCGCTTACCCCCGACATCGCCGTCTTCACCAACCTCACCCCCGATCACCTGGACCGCCACGGCGGAATGGGGGGCTATTTTGCGGCCAAGCGGCGGCTTTTCGCCGAGGGCGGGCCGGATCGCGCGGTGATCGGGGTGGACGAGGAGGAGGGCCGCTTTCTGGCCAACCAGCTGGCCGAGGCACCCGAGGACGACCGGGTGATCCGCGTCTCCTCGGGGCAGAAGCTGGCCGGGGCGGGCTGGGCGGTGTTCGCGCGCAAGGGCTTTCTGGCCGAGTGGCGCAGGGGCCGGCAGGTGGCCTCGGCCGACCTGCGCCCGATTGCCGGGCTGTCGGGGGCGCACAACCACCAGAACGCCTGCGCCGCCTGGGCCGCGGCCCGCGCCCTGGGGCTGGCCCCGCGGCTGATCGAGCGCGCGCTGGGCACCTTTGCCGGGCTGCCGCATCGCAGCCAGGTGGTGCGGGTGCTGGGCGGGGTGACCTTCGTCAATGATTCCAAGGCCACCAACGTGGACAGCGCCGCCCATGCGCTGCAGGCGTTCGCGCGCATCCGCTGGATTGCCGGCGGACAGGCCAAGGAGGGCGGCATCGCCCCGCTGCTGCCGCATCTGGGGGCGGTGGCCAAGGCCTATCTGATCGGCGCTTCGGCCGAGGAATTCGCCCGCGCCCTGGGCGAGGTGCCGCACGAGATCTGCATCACCATGGAACGCGCCGTGGCCCGCGCC
>WFPZ01000293.1 GCA_015487335.1 Paracoccaceae bacterium | reverse complement strand
TAGCGCCCGGGCTGCGTGATCTCGCGGATGTTGATCTCGGGGTTGAAGTTGGTGGCAAACGGCAGGCCGTGGTCGCCCGCGTTGCAGTCGAGGATGTCGATCGTCTCGATCTCGTCGAAGTGGTGCTTGAGGGCGTGGGCGCAGAAGGCGTTGGTGACGCCCGGATCGAAGCCTGCGCCGAGGATGGCGGCAAGGTTCGCTTTCTCGAAAGCCTCGCGGCGCGCCCATTGCTCGGCGTAGCGGAAGCGTGGCTCATCGGGCGGCTCGTAGTTGGCCGTGTCGATGTAGTGGCAGCCGGCCTCGAGGCAGGCGTCCATGATCACGAGGTCCTGGTAGGGCAGCGCGAGATGCAGCACGACATCGGGCTGCACGTCGCGCATGAGGCGCACGAGCTCGTCCTTGCGGTCGGCGTCCACGCGCGCCGTGCGGATCTCGCGCCCGAAGCGGTCGCGGATGAAATCGGCGATCGCGTCGCACCTGGCCTTCGTGCGGCTCGCGAGCACCACCTCGTCGAAGACGTCGCGCATCTCGGCGCACTTGCAGGTCGCCACGCGGCCCACGCCGCCGGCTCCGATCACGAGCACCCTGGCCATCTGCACTCCCTCTTTATGAGAAGGAATCGATGCCAAGTCTAGCAGGGGAGGAAGGCCCGGGATATGGCGCGTATTCCCATAGAAGAGGGCAGTGAAAGGAATGGATAGTGCGGCCGTGTTTCAGCGCGATATGGGATGGGTGCTGGCGAAGGGTGCGCCGAGCCAGCGGATACAACGGAGTAGCATGTGCGTGTGTCAGTAACGTTTCATGTTCCTAACTGACTAACTGATCACCCAAGAGAATGTTGTGCGGCCAGAATAAGTGGCATTCGCGCGTATCTCGCGCAGGTGAAACTGCAACACGCGCGAAATCCTTTTCCGTCAACGTGTTTCAGCCATCGCATGCAGCGTGAGCGCCTCCGCATCTGGAGAAATCCGCCCCAGAAAACCATCCGCGGCATTCCGGTTCCCGAATGCTCTCTCGATCTGCTCCATTGTGTTTGGCCTGTGCAAACGAGCAAGTGCATACAAACCGGAAGGTTGTTCCGCGAAACCCTGTGGCGCACGCCGAGATCGCATCTTTGTCTTGACTGGCTTATTCGAAGTCTTCTATCCTTGCCAAGTGCCACAAAAAGCGTGTTTTCGCTACTGGGGAAAAGCCGGGGAGGAAGGGGGTAGAGACGCTTCTTGTCACCTTCTTCCTTACCACTGTCTGGACATGGCCGCCTGCGGTGTGATGCTGCTCGAACGGTTGCCACGTTGGCGACGGCGGCTGATGAAACTGACCAAGCTGGACCATGACACCCTGAGGCTGACGCTACAAATCTTTTTGCCACTCCACGATCTGGGCAAGTTCGCTACCGGCTTCCAGAACCTGCGTCCCGATCTGCTCGAAAGGCTGCAGGGGCGTAAAAGCGACAAGGGGTGTCCTGTCCGCCACGACACCCTAGGTTATGTCCTGTGGAGACACAGGCTCATGCCACAAACATCCACCCGCCGCCTGCGGCGGCGCAGCAACAGCGATGCCGATACCTGGATGCGGGTGGTCACAGGTCACCACGGCCAACCTCCCGGTGAGGACATCTCCGGCTGCCTGAGTGATTCGTTCGAGGAATGCGATATCGAGGCCGCCCGATCCTTTCTCCAGGCCGTCCTCGACCTGGCAGGATGCAAAACGCTGCCCCGAATCGCCATTCCCGCCCAAGCGACCTGGTGGCTGGCGGGGCTGACCGTGTTGGCCGACTGGCTCGGCTCCAACCGCGAGTTCTTTCCCTACTGCGAGGAGATCCTGCCGCTCGGTGACTACTGGGACCGCGCCCTCGAACGGGCCGGAAAGGCCATCGAGGCCGCCGGCCTGAATCCGGACCCGCCGGCAAAGCGTTTCACCCTGGCCGACTGCTTTGCCGATCCACCACCAAACCTGCAACCCACCCCGCTGCAGCACTGGGCGGAAACCGTCCCCTTGGGCAGAGGCCCGCAATTGTTCATCCTCGAAGATGTCACCGGCGCCGGCAAGACCGAGGCGGCCCTGCTATTGGCCCAGCGGCTGCTGCGGAAGAACGACGGCGGCGGACTGTATTTTGGCCTGCCAACGATGGCCACCGCCAACGGCATGTATCAGCGCCTCGGCGGCGGCAAGACCCCGGTCTATGCCCGGCTGTTCGCTCCCGCCTCGCGGCCTTCCCTGGTACTGGCCCACAGCCGGGCCGAACTGGTGCGTGACCGCCTCCTCCCTCCGCCGCCCCCGGAAGGCGATTATGGCGACGACACCGAAGCGGCCGCAATCCGCTGCAACGCATGGCTGGCCGACAACCGCAAGAAGGCCCTGCTGGCGGAAGTAGGGGTCGGTACCATTGACCAGGCCCTGCTGGCCGTGCTCGCCTCCCGCCATCAGTCGCTGCGCATGCTCGGCCTGCTGGACAAGGTGCTGATCGTGGACGAGGTCCACGCCTGCGACGCCTACATGAACCGCCTGCTCGAACACCTGCTCCACGCCCACGCCAGGGCCGGTGGCAGTGTCATCCTGCTATCGGCCACCCTGCCTCACCGGCAGAAAAGCGCCCTGATTCGGGCATTCGCCGAAGGGATGGGACAAGAGATCGACAGCATCGAACCGACCGAAGCCTATCCGCTCGCCACTGTTTTCGGCGGTGAGGGGCTTCGCACGCAGCCGCTGGCTACCCGCCCGGAAGTGGCCCGCCGTGTCGAAGTGGATTTCGTCGAGGGGGAAGACGAGGCCGAGACACTTCTGGCCAAAACGGTCGCCCAGGGCCGCTGCGCCTGCTGGATCTGCAACACGGTGGATGACGCCCGCCGGCGCTTTGAGGCCTTGCGGCGAAACCACCCCGACTGGCACCTGGACCTGTTCCACGCCCGCTTCACCCTCCACGACCGGATGAACATCGAGCAGCGGGTACTGGCCGCGTTCGGCAAGCGTTCCGGCCCCGAACAGCGCCGCGGCCGGGTTCTCATCGCCACCCAAGTGGTGGAGCAGTCTCTGGACCTGGATTTCGACGTGATGCTCTCGGATCTGGCCCCCATTGACCTGCTGATCCAGCGCGCCGGACGCTTGCAGCGCCACCCCCGTGATCGGGAAGGCCGTTATACCCCCGACGCCCCGGACCGGCGCGGCAACCCGAAACTGACCGTGCTGGCCCCGCCTTGGAACGACGATCCGCCGGCCAACTGGTTGCGCCGGGCCATGCCGGGAACTGCGGCCGTGTATGAGGCCGAGGAAGCCCATCTGTGGCTGGCGATGAAACTGCTGCGGGAGAAAGGCGGCTTTACCATGCCCGACGACGCCCGCCGATTGATCGAGGGGGTTTACGGTGCTGATCCGTGGCACGGCTTTCCCGCGCGCCTGCAGGACAAGGCCTTGGAAGCTGATGGGCTTTACCGCGGCAAGACCAGCATCGCCGAAGACAAGGCGTTGCCACTGGAACAGGGCTACCGGCTGGAAGGCCCCTGGCTCGACGAGGACACGGCCCCCACCCGCTTGGGCGAGCCGACCACCACCGTGTGGCTGGCGCGGCTGAAGCAAGGGAGGCTTCTTCCCCTCCATGGAGATGATGCCACAATGGATGCTTGGCTTGAAAGCAGCCTCACGCTCCGTCAATCTTTGGCGAAGCGCGAAGTCGTGCCGTCCAATGCAGGCAAGGCATGGATGGATATGAAGCGGGCCTTGCCGGGCAAGGGGAGGGATGGGGTGGCAATCGTGCTGGAAAGGCAGAGCAGTTCTTGTTCTTGGGTGGGGAGGGTGGAGGATGCATCGGGAAGGGTGCGCCCCGTCTTTTACTCGCAGGAAGCAGGCCTTGTCATTGGGGCTCCATCAGGATGAACCTGCTTGAGGACAAATGGGTTCCCGTCCGTCTCCAAGACGGCGCCCGGGACTTGATCCGTCCGGCCCAGGTCGCCGCGAAGGACAACCCCCCGGTCGCCCTCGACAGCCCCCGGGCCGATTTCAACGGCGCCCTGGCCCAGTTCCTCATCGGCCTGTTGCAAACCTGCTTCGCACCGAAGGATGACGACGAATGGGAGGCGTGGCTGGAACAGCCGCCCACGGAGGAGCAATTGGATGCCGCCTTCTCCCGTTACTGTTTCGCCTTCGAGGTGGACGGCGACGGGCCGCGGTTCATGCAGGACTTTGAAGCCTTCGAAAAATCCCTCACAAAGCAGAAACTGAAAAAGGCCACGAGACCCATCGGGTGGCTGTTGATTGACGCCCCCACCGAAAACACCCTGAAGAACAACGCCGACCATTTCATCAAGCGCGGCCGTGTGGAGGTGCTGTGCCCCGCCTGTGCCGTCACCGCCCTGTTCACCCTGCAGCTCAACGCTCCATCGGGTGGGTCCGGGCACCGGACTTCCTTGCGCGGCGGCGGACCGCTCACCACCTTGGTTGCCATGGACCCGGAGGGCAGCGGTTTGCCGGACACCTTGTGGCACAACCTGTGGCTCAATGTATTGCCCGAGACCGTCCGGCTGACCGGCAACCGCAAACTGAGCGATCCCGAATATATCTTCCCCTGGCTCGCCCCCACCCGCACCAGCGAAAAGGGTCAGACCGTGACGCCCGAGGACGCCCACCCGTATCAGATGTACTGGGCCATGCCCCGGCGCATCCGCCTCGATTT
>WFPZ01000292.1 GCA_015487335.1 Paracoccaceae bacterium | reverse complement strand
TTGCGGCCCAGTTCGGCCAGCAGCAGCCCCAGCTTCACCCGGCGCTCGGCCAGCCGGCGATGCTCGTCGGTGGGCTCCACCGGCTCGTGGTCATGGCCCTGCACGTCGGGGTTCTCGTCATGCCACAGCTGGTGGGCGATCTGCGCGGCTTCGGCCTCGACCAGGCTGGGAGGCAGTTCGAACGTCACCTTCTCGTCCAGCGCATCCAGCAGGGCACGCTTCATCACCGCGCGCGCCGCCCCCCGGTATTCGGCCTCCAGCCGCTCGCGGATCTGCCCCTTGAGCGCCTCGAGGTCCTCGGCCCCGTAGCGCTTGGCCAGCTCGTCGTCGATGGCCGCGGGCCTGGGCTCCTTCACGGCCTTGACGGTGCAGGTGAAGACCGCCTCCTTGCCGGCAAGGTTCTCGGCCCCGTATTCCTCGGGGAAGGTGACCTTGACCTCCACCTCCTCGCCCGCCTTGACGCCGACCAGCTGCTCTTCGAAACCGGGGATGAAGCTGCCCGAGCCCAGCACCAGCGGGTAATCCTCGGCCGAACCGCCTTCGAAGGCCTCGCCATCGACGCGGCCGACGAAGTCGATCACCACCTGATCGCCCTCCCTGGCCTTGGAGCCCTTGCGGCGGTCCTCGAAATTCCGGGCGTTCTCGGCCAGGCTCGCAAGCGCCTCCTCGACGGCGCTTTCCTCCGGCTTGACGACCAGACGCTCCAGCCTGATCGACTTGAGGTCGAGTTCCGGGATCTCCGGCAGCGCCTCGTAGGTCATCGAGACCTCGATGTCGTCGCCTTCCTTCCAGTCCTCGTTGGTCATCTTCACCTCGGGCTGCAGCGCCGGGCGGTCGCCGCTTTCCTCGAAGTGGCGGGTCATCGCCCCGTCGATGACCTCCTGCATGGCTTCGCCCAGCAGCCGCTTGCCGAACTGCTTCTTCAGCAGCGCCAGCGGCACCTTGCCCTTGCGAAAGCCCTTCATCTCGATCTCGGGCTGCGCCTCGGCCAGCTTCTGGTTGACCTTCTCGTCAAGCTCGGCCGCGCTCACGGTAATCTGATAGCCCCTTTTCAGGCCTTCGTTCAGGGTCTCTTTGACCTGCATGGTTTGTCCTTTTTCCACGTCATCGAAGGCCGCCGGCGCGGCCCAAACATCAATTCGAGGCCCTTCTATGGGCGAGGGGGGCAGGTTGCAAGGTCAAATGCCCCGCCGCCGCCCCCGGCGCCCGGTGCCGCGGGCTGGTGCGGGTGGAGGGACTTGAACCCCCACGCCTTGCGGCGCCAGAACCTAAATCTGGTGCGTCTGCCAGTTCCGCCACACCCGCAGGGCCCGCGCCAGCACCCGGGCCGCGCCCTTCTAGCAAAGCCCGCGCCCCCGCGCGAGGGCAAAATGGCCAGAAAATGCTATACTGGTGCGGCGGATTCCCCTATCATGGGGCAAAAGAAGAATACGAAGCAGGTCAAAGAGGCAGCCCATGTCCGAGCAGGCAAGGGGGCGCGACGCGGGGCACGGCCCCGGCGGGCGACATCATGTTCATGAACACGATGCCGGGCTGTGCGAAGGCACCCGGGTGATGACGCTGGAGGGCAACCTCCCCGTCGAATATCTCGCGCCCGGCGATCGCATCGTCACCCGCCAGGGCGCGCGCATCCTGCGCCGCATCCGGGTGCAGCAGCTGCACGACGGCCCGGTCGTGGTGCGGCGCGGGGCGCTCGGCCCCGGCCTGCCGGCGGCCGATCTGCGGCTTGCCCCCTCCCAGGCGGTGCACCTGCGCGGCTGGCGCGGGCGGCGGCTTTACGGCTCGGACCTGTCCTGCGTGCCGGTTGCGCGGCTGATCGACGGCGAAAGCATCTGCCGGAGCGAACAGCCCGAACGGCCCAACGCCTACCGGCTGGAGCTTGACGAGCCCGCCGTCATCTATGCCGAGGGCGTCGAGGTGATGAGCGCCGCCCTGCCGGTGCGGGCCGTGCACATCGCCGCCGAATAGGGCCAGGGCCCAGCCTCACACCCCCAGCGCCCGCAACACCGCCGGCAGCCGCTCGGGCAGATCCTCGGCGATCAGCCCGGGGCCGAAGCTTCGGGCGCACTCCACATGCAGCCAGGCGGCGGCCTCGGCGGCCTGCATGGGCGCGAAGCCGCGCGCAAGCAGCCCCGTCACGAAGCCCGCCAGCACATCGCCCGAGCCCGCAGTGGCCAGCCAGGGGGCGGCGCGCTCGCCAACCGCCGCATTGAGCGAACAGCGCCCGTCGGGAGCCGCGACATGCGTCCGGGCGCCCTTGAGCAGCACCACGCAGCCGGCCCGCTTGGCGGCCTTGCAGGCGGCCTCGGCGCGGGGGTCGTGCCCATCCGCCTCGCCGGCCGGGGCGTCCAGCCCCTGCGCAAGATCGGGAAAGAGACGGGCGAATTCGCCGGCGTGAGGGGTGAGAATGCATCTTCCGCTCAGCATGGAAAAAAGCCGCTCGGGGGCGTCGGCGAAGGCGGTGATCGCATCGGCATCGATCACCACCGCGCGCGCTCGCTCCAGCGCCACCGGCACGAGCTCGAGCGCCCGTTCGACGCCCAGCCCCGGCCCCAGGCACAGCGCGTTGATGCGCGCGTCTTCCAGAACCTGCGCCAGCTCCATCCCGCCCGCGATCGCCCGCAGCATGAC
>WFPZ01000291.1 GCA_015487335.1 Paracoccaceae bacterium | reverse complement strand
TCCCCATTTCGACGGCAGTATCGGCCATTCTGTTGGAGAATCCCCACTCGTTGTCGTACCACGTGAGGATGCGGCACAGGCGGCCTTCCATGACCCTTGTCTGGTCGATGTGGAAGACCGAGGAGTGGGGGTCGTGGTTGAAATCGACGCTGACGTTGGGCTGTTCGGTATAGCCGAGGATGCCCTTCATCGGCCCGTCGGCGGCGTCGCGGATGGCCTGGTTGATCTCTTCGGCGGAGGTGTCGCGGGCGGCCTCGAAGACCAGGTCGACGACGCTGACGTTGGGGGTGGGCACGCGGATGGCCACGCCGTCGAGGCGGCCTGCGAGCTCGGGCAGGACCAGCCCCACGGCCCTGGCGGCCCCGGTGGAGGTGGGGATCATGGACAGCGCCGCGGCGCGGGCGCGGTAGAGATCCTTGTGCATGGTGTCCAGCGTCGGCTGGTCTCCGGTGTAGGAGTGGATGGTGGTCATGAAGCCGCGCTCGATGCCGATCGCCTCATTGAGCACCTTGGCCACCGGCGAGAGGCAGTTGGTGGTGCATGACGCATTGGAGACCACCACGTCGTCGCCGGTCAGCACGCCGTGGTTGACGCCATAGACGATGGTCTTGTCGGCGCCGGCGCCGGGGGCCGAGATCAGCACCCGCTTGGAGCCGTTGTTCAGATGCGCGGCGGCCTTCTCGCGGGCGGTGAACAGGCCGGTGCACTCCATGGCGATGTCCACGTCGCCCCAGGGCAGTTCGGCCGGGTCGCGCAGGGCGGTCACCCGGATGGGGCCGCGGCCCACGTCGATCCAGTCCTCGCCGGCGGTAACGGTGGCCGGAAAACGGCCGTGCACGGAATCGAACCGCAGCAGGTGGGCGTTGGTCTCCACCGGGCCGAGATCGTTGATCGCCACCACCTCGATGTCGTCGCGCCCCGACTCCACGATCGCCCGCAGGACGTTCCGCCCGATGCGCCCGAAACCGTTGATTGCTACCTTCACTGTCATTCTGTCGTCCTTCCTTGAGGGATTTCCGGCCCGTTCAGGCGCGTCTGCTTTCGCTCACCAGCCGCTCGATCATCGGGGTGAAGATGAGCTGCATCGCCAGATCCAGCTTGCCGCCGGGGATGACGATGGAATTGGCCCGGCTCATCCAGCTGTCGTGAATCATGCTGGTGAGGTAGGAAAAATCGATGCCGCGCGGGTTCTTGAAGCGGATCACCACCAGGGATTCGTCGGGCGTCGGGATCCAGCGCGCGATGAAGGGGTTGGAGGTGTCCACCACCGGAACCCGCTGAAAGTTGATGTCGGTCTGGGTGAACTGCGGGGTGATGCAGTGCACATAGGCGTGCATCCGGCGCAGGATCACGTCGGTGACGGCTTCGGTCGTGTAGCCGCGATGGGCCTTGTCGCGGTGAATCTTCTGGATCCACTCGAGGTTGATCACCGGCACCACGCCGATCTTGAGGTCGGCATGATCGGCCACGTTTATGCCCGCGGCCTCGTCCTTCACCGCCCCGTGCAGCCCTTCGTAGAACAGCAGGTCGGAGTTTTCCTCGAATTCGGCCCATTCGGTGAACTCGCCCGGGGGCACGCCGTATTTTTCGGCCTCCGCCTCGTCGTGCACGTAGTGGCGCGTCCGGCCGCGGCCGGTTTCGCCATATTCGCGGAACACGCGCTCCAGCTCGCCCAGCTCGTTGGCCTCGTAGGAGAAATGGCTGAAGGTGTGGTCGCCTTCCGCGTAGCGCCGTTCCAGCTCGGCCTTCATGTCGGCGCGGTTGTAGCGGTGGAAGGCGTCGCCCTCGATGGAAACCGCCCTGATTCCCTCGCGCCGGAAGATCTGGTCGAAAGTGTGCTTGACGGTGGAGGTGCCCGCGCCGGAAGAGCCGGTGACGGAAATGATCGGGTGCCTGGTGCTCATTGTCGTCTCCTCAGCTGCGGAACAGGCCGCGTTTTCCGAAAAGGGCCGAAACCTCGCCCTCGGGAAGGTCGTGATAGGCGGCCACCCGGCCCACCTTCTCGGCGCTGCCGAAGACGAAGGGCGTGCGGGCGTGAAGCGAGGCGGCCTTCTGGCCGAGGATCGGGTCCATCCCGTCGGTGGCCCGCCCGCCGGCCTGCTCCACCACAAAGGCGATGGGGGCGCATTCGTAGACCATGCGCAGCCGGCCGTTCTCGTAGCCCGGGCGCTTGTCTCCAGGGTAGAGGAAGATCCCGCCACGGCTCAGGATGCGGTGGGTCTCGGCCACCAGCGAGGCCACCCAGCGCATGTTGTAGTTGTGCCCGCGCGGGCCTTCGTCGCCGGCCACGCAATCATCCACGAAGGCGCGAATCGGCTTTGACCAGTGACGGTAGTTGGAGGCGTTTATGGCGAACTCGTAGGAAACCTCGGGCACCCGCAGATTGCGGCTGGCAAGGGTGAATGTCCGGGTTTCCGGATCGAGGACATACAGCAGCGTGCCGTCGCCGAAGGTTGCCACAAGGGCGGTCTGCGGGCCGTATATGAAATAGCCGGCGGCGATCTGCTCGTTCGTGGGGCGCAGGAAGCTTTCCTCCGGCCTCTCCGCGGCGGGGTAGATGGAAAAGATCGTGCCGATCGAGACGTTCACGTCGATGTTGGAAGAACCGTCCAGAGGGTCGATCGCCAGGGCGAGCGTGCCCTCGGGGTTCAGCTCGACCACATCGTCGCGCTCTTCGGAGGCGTAATGGCGCACCGGTGTCTTCGTCAGCGCCCGGGCGAAAACCTCGTCGGCCATCACGTCGAGAGCCTTCTGCTGGTCGCCATCGGTGTTTTCGCCCACTTCGGCGCCGAGAGCCCCGCCCAGGGGCCCTCGGGCGATGGTGCGCGACAGATCGATGCTGACGGAGCACAGCGCCTCCATGACCGCGGAAAGCTCGGCCGGAACGGCATCCATCTCCATGACGGGATTTCGCGAATTCATGATGTTCTCCCCCGAACCGGCCGTTTGGCTCGGCACGCGGAGTATTCCATTCTTTGAATTTTTGTGGAATTTAAAAATGAAAAACCAAAGATAGAGAAAATTTAATGCCCCCCGCCGATACCATTTCTCTCAAGCAGTTGCGCGCCCTGCGGGCGCTTGCGCAGCACGGCACAATCTCTGCCGCGGCCGAATCATTGCGCCTGACACCGCCTGCCGTGCACACGCAGCTGCGCACACTGGCCACGAATCTGCGCACCGAGATCGTTCGCCGTGGCCCATCGGGCGCGATGCAGCTGACCGAGGCGGGCGAGTTGCTGCTGGCCGCCGCAAACCGTATCGAGGGAGAGCTTGCCGAGGCGCTGCGAGACGTGGATGCGCTGCGCAAGGGGCTGGCGGGCACGGTGACCCTGGCGGTGGTCTCCACCGGCAAGTATTTCGCCCCGCGTCTGGTGGCCTTGCTCAAGCGGGCGCATCCCGACATCCGGGTGATCCTGAAGGTCGGTAACCGTGACCAGACGCTGACGGCGCTGGCCGGCAACGCCGTGCAACTGGCCATCATGGGCCGCCCGCCGCGGATTCCGCCTGTGGTGGCCGAGGTGCTCGGCCCGCATCCGCATGTGATGATCGCCCCGCCCGATCACCCGCTGGCCGGCAAGCACGCCAGTGCCGAAGAGCTGCTGTCCGAGACATTCATCGCCCGCGAGGAGGGTTCGGGCACCCGCATCCTCATGACCCGCTTTCTTGATCGCATCGGCGAGGGGCGGGTCTACGAAACGATGGAGCTGGGCAGCAACGAAACCATAAAGCAGGCGGTGATGGCGGGGCTGGGGATTGCGCTGATCTCGCGCCATACGGTGACCGAGGAGCTGCATTCCGGCAGGCTGACCGAAATCCACGCCGATGGTCTGCCGATCCAGAGGCAGTGGTTCTTGCTGCACCGCGCCGATGCCGCGCTTACCCCGGCGGCAGAGCGGATAAAGGAGCGAATCATGGATCTGCGGGGCAGTTACCTGCCGAACTGACACTATATCATATATTCATGATGTTCTGATGCCCGGCACCGTTTCCGCGTTGCAGCATGGACGGCCGGGGCGGGTGATTCGCAAGGGGTGGGGGCTTTCCCCGGGTTGCTGGGGCTTGGAAGGCGCCGGTTGCGGGGGGCGGCCGGGAGAAACCGACAGAAACAGTTTGTTGCAATTTTCGCAAGCTTTGAACTTTAGCGAAATCGCCACAATTCAATCCCACCATGAGACGGAAACCGTCATGGGAGGGGAAACAGTGGTTCACGGACTCGCACCGATTCTGCCGCTCGGGGCCGTCTTTCCGGGCATTGTAGAGCCTTTGGAAATGGCGCTGAAAGGGCGTGGATCGCGGGCATCACAATTCCATCCGGATCGTGTCATGAAATGGGAATTCCTGCCTTATTTCCGCCTTCCGGTGCGGGTCTACCGATGCCCGTAACCAGTAACGGCGCCCCGGTCAGGCCGCCTCTGGAGGCTCCGAAAGGAAGTTTCCGAAGGCGGCAGGGCCCAGGAAGGTCCCTCCCCTGAAAAGGGCGCCAACCATTGAGTAGCGAGTGCAGTAATGGGTATGAATGTAATGAGTGCAGTAGCGGCGGAAACGCTTCGCCGTTTCAAGGTGTCCCGGCCGCGGCCCGAGTGCCCGGCCGGGGCAGCCGAACAGGAGCTTTCGCATCTTGTCGGCTTCGGCCCGATGACGCGGGTCGAAACCACCATGGGGCCGGTTCCGGCCCATGTCCTGCGCAAGGGTGACCGGGTGCGCGTCAAGGATGGCGGATTCCTGGAAATTCGGCATGTGGACCGCATCGTGCTGGACGAAGACTATCTTCGCTATCATCCGGGTGCGCTGCCGGTGGTGATCCGGGCCGGGGCGCTGGGCCATAATCTTCCGAAAGAGGATGTCATGCTGGCGCCGTTCCAGCGGCTCGACTGTGACGATTGCGGGTTTCACAAGCCGGTGACCACCCCCCTGGACGTTCTGGGAACGCCCTTCGCCTACCGCCGTCCCGAGCCGATGATCACCTACACCACCTTCCATTGCGGCGAGCCGGCCAGCGTCAGCGCCGAGGGGCTATGGGTTCATACCGCGCCCTGAGCGCCCCCCGGCTTTCCGGCCTTGCCTCGGCCCGGGTGAGATGCGCCCCGGGCGGGGGGCGGGTGTGCCTTTGCGGCGCGGCGGGCGCCGGCATAGACTGCCAGCAGCCTCTCGAGGTGGGCCGCCGGGGAAAAGCTCTCTTCCCAGCCGCGTCTGGCCTGCCGTGACAGGCCGGAGAATCCGATCCGCTCGTTCTCGGCGAGGGCGCGCCTGAGATCTTCCACATCGCCGGGGCGAAACAGGATGCCGTCGATCCCGTCGCGCACCAGCTCCGGGATGCCGCCGATGCGCGCCGCCACCACCGGCCGGCCCAGGGCCTTGGCCTCGAGGATGTTCATCGGGCAGTTCTCGGGCCATTGCGAGGGCACGACGACGGCACGCGCCCGGGCCACCAGCCGGCGCAGCGCATCGCCGCCCATGAACCCCAGATATTCCACGTTTTCCATCCCGCCGATCCGGCGCACAAGCGCCTCGCGCCAGCCGCCATCTCCGGCGATGAGCAGCCGCCAGCGCGTATTCTCCACCGCATCCAGAAGCGCAGGCAGGCCTTTCAGCCGTTCTATCCGGCCGAAATAGAGCAGATAGCCATCATGCCCCGCAGCCGGTTCGGGGCAGTCCGCGCGGCCGAAATTGTGCAGCGTCACCAGCTTTTCGGCGGGCAGGCCGGCGCGCTCCATCACCCGGCGCTGGAAGTCGCTGACGCAGATGAAGCGCTCGATCAGCCGGACATCGCCGAGCAGGCGCGAGAGGTGGAACTCGGCCAGCATGAGGGCGGATTTCAGCACCGAGCCCTCCTTGCAGCGGTGGCGCAGTGCATTCAGCGTGCTGCCATCGAGGCACAGCGAGCACGGATGCCCCGCGCGCTCCATGGTGTAGACGGGGCAGGCGAGCTTGTATTCGTGCAGGGTCTGGACGATGGGGATGGCGCGCTTGCGCAGCACCGGCAGGATCGCCGGGGTCTGCTTGCCGTGGTAGATGTGCAGATGCGCCACGTCCACCGGGCCGGCCGCATCGAGCAGCCGGCTCAGCTTGGCGGCGGCTTCGCGGTTCCAGAAATAGCGCGGCAGATCGTGGGGGCGGGGCCGGGCGGTATCGGCCCCGCGCGGAAAGAACCGGGCGTATTCGCTGGGCAGGTTGTCGGGGTGGGCCAGGCAGAAGGGAATCACCTCGTGCCCGGCCCATTCCAGCAGCCCGGAGGTGGCCAGCAGAACCGCATCCGAGCCGCCGACCACGCGCCAGTTATGCCCGATCTGGAGGATGCGCATCACGGGCCGGCCGGGGCATAGCCCAGCCTGTGCATGGTGTCGTCGAACAGCGGCCGCAGGGCCGGGTGCAGCCGGGGCGCGGTGCCGGCCCCGCCCGGGGCGCGCAGAAGCCGCGCGGCGTAGGCCAGAGCCTTGTCGTCGGGGGCAAGGGCGCAGAAATCCATCATGCGGCGGACTTCCCGGCGCGGGTGGCGCAGAAGTGATTCGTAGCTGACATAGAGCGTCCGGGGCTCTGCCATGGCCTGCATGCGCAGCACCTCGCGCATCGCCACGATCCACTCCACCGCGGCCATGTCCTCCTGGCGGCATATCTCGCCCAGATGGGGAAGAAGCGGGGCGAAGGCCGGATCGGGGCGCACCAGCTGATCCACCAGCAGGTGCCATTTCCGGCCCTGCCTGCCCCACCAGTTGGCGCCATCGCGGCCGTGGGTCCGCGACCAGCCCGCCACCGAGCGGCACACATCATGGCCCGAGCGGATGAGCACGATCTTGCGTGCCTCGGGAAAGGCCCTGTCCAGCAGGTCGGTGCGAAACAGAAGCTCGGGGTACTTGTCCACCACCCTGCGGCAGCCCGAAAGCCGCAGATAGGCCCGGTAATAGCGGTTGAGCCGCGTCACCACCTCGGCACGGGCATCGGCCGCCGTCATCCGGAACCGGCCCGGGTGCGGGCTGTACGAGCCGATCAGATCGTCCTCGCCGGTGGCCGCCTGCCACAGCGCCTTGGGTTCGTTGAGAAAGCCCACCTCGCGGTGCGCCCCGAGAACCCGGCCCAGAACGGTGGTGCCGCTGCGCCCCATCCCTAGGATGAAGATCGGCCGCACCGGCGCGGGCCGCAGGGGCAGCGCGCCCCACAGCCGGTAGCCGGCCATGACCAGCGGGTTGATCCACCGCCCCCGGGTCGTCAGTGGGCGGCCCTCGAACAGCAGATAGGCCAGAAGCCGGGGCCAGGCCTTCCACGGGCGGGTTTTCAGCAGCAGCGGGTCAAGCTGGGCGATCACGGGGCGGGCACCTCCTTTCACCGGTGAACAGGGAAATGGTGAACAAGGGGTTAAAAGGGGGGCGTTTTCCTTGGCCCATGTCTTGACATTGCCCCGCCCGTATCGGACCCCGGCACGGGAAATTTCGGGGGATGCATGAAAACCGGATCTTGGGAATTCTGGATCGACCGTGGCGGCACCTTCACCGACGTCGTGGCCCGCCGCCCCGACGGCAGGCTGCTGACCCACAAGCTGCTTTCCGAAAACCCCGAGCGCTACCGCGACGCCGCCGTGCAGGGTATCCGCGAGCTTCTGGGGCTCGGCCCCGACGAGCCGATCCCCGACGGGGCCATCTCGGCCGTGAAGATGGGCACCACCGTGGCCACCAACGCGCTGCTCGAACGCAAGGGCGACCGCACGCTGTTCCTGATCACCGAGGGTTTCGGCGATCTGTTGCGCATCGGCTACCAGACCCGGCCGCGCCTGTTCGACCTGCACATCCGCCGCCCCGAGCTTCTGTACGAAGAGGTGCGCGAGGTGCCCGAGCGGCTGGACGCCGAGGGCAACGTGCTGACCCCGCTGGACGGGGATGCCGTGCGGGCCACGCTTCGGGCCGCCCATGAGCGCGGCATCCGCTCTGTCGCCATCGCCTTTCTGCACGCCTATCTCAACCCGGTGCACGAGGTCGCGGCGGCCGGCATTGCCCGCGAACTGGGGTTCGAGCAGATTTCCGTCAGCCACGAGGTCTCGCGCCTGGCCAAGCTGGTGGGGCGCGGCGATACCACGGTGGTGGATGCCTATCTCTCGCCCATCCTGCGCCGCTACGTGGAGCAGGTGGCCGGCGCCATCGACGTGGGCCGGGCCTGCGGGCGGCTTCTGTTCATGCAGTCCAATGGCGGGCTGACGGATGCCCGCCTGTTTCAGGGCAAGGATGCCATCCTCTCGGGGCCTGCCGGCGGCATCGTCGGCATGGTCAAGACGGGGCAGGCGGCCGGGCATGAGAGGCTGATCGGCTTCGACATGGGCGGCACCTCCACCGATGTCAGCCATTTCGCCGGCGAATACGAGCGCTCCTTCGAAACCGAAGTGGCCGGCGTGCGCATGCGCGCCCCGATGATGGACATCCACACCGTTGCGGCCGGCGGCGGCTCGATCTGCACCTTCCGCGACGGCCGCTTCCAGGTGGGCCCCGAAAGCGCCGGCGCCGATCCGGGGCCGGCCTGCTACCGGCGCGGCGGGCCGCTGACGGTGACCGACTGCAACGTCATGCTGGGCAAGCTCAACCCGGCGCATTTTCCGGCCGTCTTCGGCCCCGGCGGGGATCTGCCGCTCGATGCCGATATCGTGCGCGAGAAGTTCACCGCCATGGCCGCCGAGATCGCCGAGGCCACCGGCGCGCCGCCCATGCGCCCCGAGGAGGTGGCCCAGGGCTTCCTGCGCATCGCCGTGGACAACATGGCCAACGCGATCAAGAAGATTTCGGTTCAGCGCGGCCATGACGTGACGACCTACACCCTGCAGTGCTTCGGCGGCGCCGGCGGGCAGCACGCCTGCCTGGTGGCCGACGCGCTGGGCATGCGGCGGGTGATGCTGCACCCCTTTGCCGGGGTTCTCTCGGCCTATGGCATGGGGCTTGCGGAAATCCGGGCCATGCGCGAGGTGCAGCTTGACCTGCCGCTGGAGGCCATGGACAGGGCACGGACGGCCCTGGCCGGGATCACCCGGGAAGCGGAGGAGGAGATCCGCGCCCAGGGGGTGGCCGAGATCCGCGCGGAGGCGCGTGCGCATCTGCGCTACGAGGGGTCGCATCAGGCGCTGGAGGTGCCCTTCGGCTCGCGCTCGGAGATGCTGGCCGCCTTCGAGGAGGCGCACCGCGCCCGTTTCGGCTTTGCCTCTCCCGAACGCGCGGTGCTGTTCGAGATGATCAGCGTCGAGGCGATCGGCGCCACCGGCGAGGCCCCGCATCCGATCCGCACCGAGGGCGACGGGCGCCCGGTGGACGAGGTGACGGTCTATCTCGGACAGGAGTGGCGGCAGGTGCCGCTTTATTCGCGCGAGACCCTGCCCAACGGCGCGCGCATCGCCGGCCCCGCGATCATCACCGAACCCACCGGCACCAATGTGGTGGAGCCGGGCTGGGAGGCCCATGTGGATGAGCTGGGCAACCTGATCCTCGAGCGCCGCGGCGCCGCCCCGCGCCCGCCCGCGGCCGGCACCGAGGCCGATCCGGTTCTGCTGGAGGTGTTCAACAACCTGCTGATGAACGTGGCCGAGCAGATGGGGGCGACGCTGGCCAACACCTCGTGGTCGGTGAACATCAAGGAGCGGCTGGATTTCTCCTGCGCCATCTTCGACGAGCATGGCGATCTGGTGGCCAATGCCCCCCATGTGCCGGTGCACCTGGGCTCGATGTCCGACAGCATCAGGACGGTGATGCGCGACAATGCGGGGGACATCCACGAAGGCGATGTCTTCATGCTGAACTCGCCCTACAACGGCGGCACGCATCTGCCCGATGTCACCGTCGTCACCCCGGTGTTCGTGGAGGGGCGGATCGCCTTCTGGCTGGGCTCGCGCGGGCATCATGCCGATATCGGCGGGCGCACGCCGGGTTCTTCGCCGCCCGACAGCACCCATATCGACGAAGAGGGGGTGCTGATCGAGAACTTCCGCCTGGTCAGCCGCGGCGAGCTGCGCGAGGCAGAGGCGGTGGAGTTGCTTTCGTCGGGGCGCTACCCGTGCCGCAACATCCGCCAGAACATGGCCGACCTGAAGGCGCAGATCGCCGCCAACGAGACCGGCCGGCGCGAGCTGCTGAAAGTGGTGGAAAACTACGGCCTCGAGGTGGTTCGCGCCTACATGGGCCATGTGCAGGACAATGCCGAGGAAAGCGTGCGCCGGGTGATCGACCGGCTGCGCGACGGGGCCTTCACCTATCCGATGGACCACGGCGCCGAGATCCGCGTGAAGGTGAGCGTGGACCGCGCCGCGCGCGAGGCGGTGATCGACTTTACCGGCACCAGCCCGCAGCATCCGGGCAATTTCAACGCCCCGAAGGCGGTGTGCCGGGCGGTGGTGCTTTACGTGTTCCGCACCATGGTGGGGGCGGACATTCCGCTCAACGAGGGCTGCCTGAAGCCGCTGAAGATCATCGTGCCCGAGGGATCGATGCTCAACCCGGTCTGGCCGGCGGCGGTGATTGCGGGCAACACGGAGGTCAGCCAGGCGGCCTGCAACGCGCTTTACGGTGCGCTGCATGTGCTGGCCGGCTCGCAGGCGACGATGAACAATTTCGTCTGGGGCAACGAGGATTTCCAGAATTACGAGACCATCGCCGGCGGCACCGGGGCGGGGCCGGGCTTTGACGGTTGCGACGCGGTGCAAAGCCACATGACGAATACCCGCATGACCGATCCGGAAATCCTGGAAAAGCGGTTTCCGGTGCGGCTGGAGGAGTTTTCCATCCGCCGTGGCTCGGGCGGGGCGGGGCGCTGGCACGGCGGCAACGGGGTGCGCCGGCGGCTGCGCTTCCTGGTCCCGGTGAAGGTGACGACGCTGTGCTCGCACCGCCGCATCCCGCCCTTCGGGGTGGACGGCGGCGCGCCGGGTGCGGTTGGGGTCAACTTCGCGGAGATGCCCGACGGCACCCGGCTGAAGCGCGAAGGCTTCGACGAGATCGACCTGCCGGCGGGGGCGGTCTACGAGATTCTCACCCCCGGCGGCGGCGGTTGGGGCAAGCCCTGATCAGGCCGCTCAGGGGGCGATCTGCCAGGGGGTTTCGAAACGGTATTCCTCGAGGTTGGGGCTGTCGCCGATCCGGTCCACCACGGCGAAAAGGCCGGGCTCGTGCAGCGGGGCAAGCACCCCGTGCCAGGTGCCGCGCAGGTAGTTGACGCCCTGGCCCGGCGCGGTGAGGAAGGCGCGCGGGCGGCCCGGGCGCCCGGCTTCGTCGGGTGCGACGATGACGAGGAAAGGGTGTTCGCTCATCGGGATGAAGGCCTGGCTGCCCTCGGGGTGGCGCTCGAGCAGATCGAAGCTATAGGGCAGGCTGCGCGGCCTGGCGCGGAAGATCGAGATGCCGGGGCGGCCATCGGGGCCGAAATCGAGACGGGCGCGATCGTGGAAACGTTCGCACAGGCCGGCATTGATGAGCATATCAGGCGCTCCCGCGGCCTCGAGCACGTCGCCGAAAGGGGCGAAGGCCGCTGCCGTGAGGGGTTCGGGGCGAATGCTGGTCATGGCGCCGGCCGGGGGCTCTGCCCCGTCGCCATTGTCGCTCGGACCAGTGGCGCGACAATGGCGACCCCTGGAGCATTTTCGGCAAGATGAAGGGTCATGGGGTGATTCTCAGCCTGGGGTGGCGGTTGATGTCCTTGTAGAGCAGGTAGCGGAAGGGGGCTTCTCCGGTGGCCTCGCAGGCCTGGGGACAGAAGGCGCGCAGCCAGAGGAAATCGCCGGGGCCGACCTCGACCCAGTCGGTGTTCAGGAGGT
>WFPZ01000290.1 GCA_015487335.1 Paracoccaceae bacterium | reverse complement strand
TTTCTTCAGCTTGGGGGGCTCGGGGGCAGGTTCGGGGGCGCGCTCGGCGGTGAGCACCACCAGAAGCTTCTCCACCCCTTCAAGCGCCTCGATCTTTTCCTCGATGAGCTGCTCGAGAGCGGCCAGATCGCCCTCGAAGCCTGCCGGGATGTTGACCGGGATCACCACCCGCCCGCCGTCGATGGTGATGTCGCGCTCGGAGATCATCCCCGAGACCAGCAGATCCGGGCGCACCCCGGGAAACTGGATGGTCATCAATCGCGAGACGATTATCTTCCTCAGGTCGTTTCCCATCTGTCTTCCTTTCGCGGCACGAAGCGGCCGGTTCTCATTTTCCGTAATAGAGGCGCACCACGTGCTCTGCCTCGGCAAAGAACAGCCAGCGCGCGGTCAGCAGCCCGATGACGTGAACCACCACAGCCAGCAGCACCGTCGCATAAGAGGCGGGCAGGAACAGAAGGATCCCCGCCGGCAGAAGAGAAGCGAACAGCAGCGAGATGATCCGCAGTTTCTGCGCATGCTTGCGGCCGATCACATGGACCATCTCCTTCATCAGGTAGTTGCGCCCCGAATGCGGCGGCTCCAGCAGCCGCACCTTGCCGATGCGCCCCAGCCCGGTGGCGCTCTCGGCGGTGGAGCCGGCCTCGGCAAAGCGCCTGTCGCCCTTCTGCCAGGCCAGCAGCTGCGCCGCGCCCAGCACCAGCAGAAGCAGCGCGGCAACCGCGCCCTGACCGGCCAGCAGCGCTCCGCCGCCGATGGCATAGAGCTGGAACAGGACCGGCGTCGCGGGGGTGTTCCAGCGCGGGACGGTCTTCAGCTGGGTGTAGATCATCGAGGTGCTGAACACCGTGATCAGCGCCAGCGCCGCCCCGGCCAGGCCGAGAAGGGCCCAGTCGGTGCCCAGGAAGATGCGGCCGATGGCATAGGGGGCGATCACCAGCAGCGTGATCACCGACAGCACCGCCTCGCGCGACAGCCAGCTGGAACGCCACTGCGAAAAGGCCTTCACGGCGTTCTTCGGATTGCCAAGGTGGAAGGTCGAGGCCAGAAGCCCGCCCACGGCCAGGGCATAGCCGATGAAATAGTAGCCGAAGGCCGGGCGCCCGGTGACATCGGGCAGCCCGATGCCCAGCCAGGCCAGCAGCCCGAAGCCCAGCCCCGAAAAGGCGGTGAAGAAGATGACGGAAGGTGCCGGGTGCATCAGATCGCCTCCAGTGCTTTGTCGAGCCAGGCCAGGAAGCCCTTCGGCTCTTCGGCCACCGGCTCCAGTCTTGCGCCGCTGGCGGCGGCGCTGTCCCTGGGCCGGGGCGGCAGATACTTGTTGACGGGCCGGGTGCCCTGCTCGGGCATCAGGTCGATGCCGCCGCGTTCGGCCACCAGTTTCGAGACCTCCGAATCGGGGTCGCCCAGATCGCCGAAATGCCGCGCCCCGGCGGGGCAGGTGCGCACGCAGGCCGGAACCCTGTCTTCCTCGGGCAGGTTCTCGTTGTAGATGCGGTCGATGCACAGGGTGCACTTCTTCATGACACCTGCCAGCTGGTCCAGCTCGCGCGCCCCGTAGGGGCAGGCCCAGGCGCACAGCCCGCAGCCCATGCAGTCATTTTCATTGACCAGCACGATCCCGTCCTCGGTGCGCTTGTAGCTGGCGCCCGTGGGACAGACGGTAACGCAGGGCGCGTCCTCGCAATGCAGGCAGGATTTGGGGAAATGCACCGTCTGGGCGCAGCCGCCATCCTCGGGCGTGACCTCGAAGGCATGAACCCGGTTGAGGAAGGTGCCCTCGGGCTCGGGGCCGTAGGCATCCACATCCGACAGCGGCGCGCCGTAGTTGGAGGTGTTCCACTCCTTGCAGTTGATCACGCAGGCGTGGCAGCCGACGCAGGTGTCCAGATCGATCACCAGGCCGAGCTTCTTCTCGGTCTTCGCGGGAAGCGTCGTCATTTGAAGTCCTCCCCGTAGGCAACGTTCTTCGGCCCGCGGCCGACGGGCGATTTCTGGGCCGGCAGGACCGGCTCGGAGGGCGGCCCCGGCGGGGCCTTCTCGATGCGCACCCGCAGATCGAACCAGGCCGCCTGGCCGGTGATCGGATCCGAGTTGGACCACCGCCGGCCGTCGCCCCGGGGCGGCAGCAGCTCGTTGATCAGGTGATTGAGCAGGAAGCCCTTCGTGTTCTCCGGGGCTTCCTCGTCCAGTGCCCAGGCGCCGCGCTTCTTGCCGATGGCGTTCCAGGTCCACAGCGTCTTGTCATTGACCGCATCCATGCGCGCAACCGGCACCTTGATGCGCCCGTGGGGCGAGGTGACATAGGCCCAGTCGCCCTCCTCGAAGCCGTTCTCCTCCCACACCTTGCGCGGCACGAACAGCTTATTGACGTTGGTGATCTGGCGCAGCCAGGCGTTTTGCGACCCCCAGGAGTGATACATGTGCATCGGCCGCTGGGTCAGCGCATGCAGCGGGAATTCATCTTCGGAGACGAGCTCCTGCTCGAACGGCGGATACCAGTGGGGCAGGGGGGTCATGGCCGATTTCACCTGCTCGCGCAGATGCTCGGGCGGCTGGATCTCGCCCACCCCCTCGGCGGCGCGCTGCAGCTTGCGCAGCGGTTCCAGATAGAGGTTGAAGACATAGGGCGCCGGAGCGTCGAACAGCCCGCGCGCCACCGCCCACTCCTGGTAGGCCTGGTTCCACGGCTTGTAGAACTGCGCCTCTTCGGGAATGTGGGAAATCCAGAAGCCGCCGTTCTCGATGTAGCGCTGAAGCTGCTCGGGGTTGGGCTCGCCCCGGCCCTCACCCTTGCCGTCCTTGCCGCGCCAGCCGGCCAGCGGGCCGACCCCGGGCCGGCGCTCGTGGTTGACGATGTAATCGGCGTAATCGGCGTATTTCTGGCTGCCGTCCTCATTGACGAACCCGGGCAGGCCGAGGCGCGCGCCCAGATCGATCAGCGCCGACTGGAAGCCCTTGACGTCGCGGTCGGGCTCCACCACCGGCCAGCGGATGGCATCCGCCGCCGCGTCGGCCTC
The DNA here is from genome assembly GCA_015487335.1 of Paracoccaceae bacterium. Taxonomy (GTDB): domain Bacteria; phylum Pseudomonadota; class Alphaproteobacteria; order Rhodobacterales; family Rhodobacteraceae; genus S012-89. Next base: position 2,741 of record WFPZ01000290.1, on the reverse strand, counting down.
GCAGATCGGCCGGTCGAGCAGCGAGATGCAGTCGTGGCGCTCCAGATAGGTGGTGTCGGGCAGGATCAGGTCGGCATAGGCCACCATCTCCGAACTGTAGGCGTCGGAGTAGATGATCCGCGGGATCACGTATTCGCCGCTGTCGTCCTTGTCGGTGAGCATGCGGATCACCTCCGCGGTGTTCATCGACGAGTTCCAGGCCATGTTGGCCATGTACATGAACAGCGTGTCGATCCGGTAGGGATCCCCGGCGTGGGCGTTGGAGATCACCATGTGCATCAGCCCGTGCGCCGAGAAGGGGTTTTCCCAGGTGAAGGCCTTGTCGATGCGCTTGGGCGTGCCGTCCTCGTCCACCAGCAGGTCTTCGGGGCCCATCGGGTAGCCCAGATGCGGCCCGTCCAGCGGCTTGCCCGGGGTGACGCCGGCATGCGGGCGGGGGTGCGCCTCGGGCGGCTTGGGGTAGGGCGGCTTGAAGCGGAAGCCCCCCGGCACCTCCACCGAACCCAGCAGGATCTGCAGGATGTGCAGGGCCCGCGCCGTCTGGAACCCGTTGGAATGGGCGGAAATCCCGCGCATGGCATGAAACGAGACCGGCCGGCCGATCATCCTGTCGTGCTTCTCGCCCTTCCAGTCCGTCCAGGGCCGGTCGAGCACGATCTCTTCCTCGAAGGCCACCCGGGCCAGCTCGGCAGCCACCCAGCGGATGCGCTCGGGGCTCAGCCCGCAGCGTTCGGCCACCGCCTCGGGGGCGTAGCGCTCGTCCAGGTAGGCCTCGGCCAGCAGCTGGAAGGCGGTGCGGTAGGGCGTGCCGCCCTCTTCGTGCGTGGCGGCCAGATCGGGCTTCACGCCCCTGGCGTCATACGGGGCGGGCTTGCCGGTGGCCCGGTCGATGACCAGCGCCTTGCCGTCGGCGTCGCGCAGAAACAGGCCGTAGTCGGGCGAGTCCCGGTCGTCGTTGACCAGGAAGCCGGCGTTGGTGTAGCGGGCGAGGTAGTCGAGATCGACCTTCCCGGCGCGCAGCAGCTCGTGGATGATCGAGAGGATGAACAGCCCGTCGGTGCCCGGCGTGATGCCGATCCACTCATCCGCCACCGCGTTGTAGCCCGAGCGAATCGGGTTTACCCCGATCACCTTGGCGCCGCGCGCCTTGAGCTTGCCCAGCCCGATCTTGATGGGGTTGGAATCGTGGTCTTCGGCGACGCCGAAGATCATGAACAGCTTGGTGCGCTCCCAGTCGGGCTGGCCGAACTCCCAGAAGGCGCCGCCCATTGTGTAGATGCCCGCCGCCGCCATGTTGACCGAGCAAAACCCCCCGTGCGCCGCGTAGTTGGGCGTCCCGAAGGCCTGGGCCCACCAGGAGGTGAAGCTCTGAGACTGGTCGCGGCCGGTGAAGAAGGCCAGCTTTTCGGGGGATTTCTCGCGCAGCGGCTTCAGCCAGGAAACCGCGATTTCATAGGCCTCGTCCCAGCTTATCTCCTGGAACTCGCCCGATCCGCGCGGGCCGACCCGCTTCATCGGCGCACGCAGCCGGGCCGGCGAATAGTGCTGCATGATCCCGGCCGAGCCCTTGGCGCAGAGCACGCCCTGGTTCACCGGATGGTTCCGGTTGCCTTCGATGTATTTTACCTTGCCGTCCTGCAGATGCACGTTGATCCCGCAACGGCAGGCGCACATGTAGCAGGTCGTCTGGCGCACCTCGTCCGATACCTTCGGAGAAGGCCGCGCGGCCACTTTCGTGCTGGTCATTCGGTGTGGTTCCTCCCCGAGGCCTGAACACATTAGCTTATTTGCATATTTCCATAGGTAAAGCAGAAATCGCCGGAGATTCAAAACGGAAAATCGCCCGCAATGGCGATTTTTCCGCCATTTTCGCCCCATGAAGGGGCCTGGAAGGGGGTCTGGCGCCCTCAGTCGCCCTTCTGCACCGCCCCCGCCGCAATCAGCTTTCCGGCGATATCGGCGAATGCCCGGGCCGCAGCGCTGTCGGGGGCGGACAGCACCACCGGGGTGCCCCCATCGCCCGCCTCGCGCACCCCCAGCTCCAGCGGCACCTCGCCCAGGAAGGGCACGCCCAGCCGATCGGCCTCCGAGCGCGCCCCGCCATGGCCGAAGGGATGGTGGGTGGCGCCGCAATCGGTGCAGATGAAGGCGGCCATGTTCTCGATGATGCCCATGACGGGGATGTTCATCTTGTTGAACATGTCGATCCCCTTGCGCGCGTCGATCAGCGCGATGTCCTGCGGTGTGGAGACCACCACCGCGCCGTCGACCTCCGTTTTCTGGGCAAGCGTCATCGGCACGTCGCCGGTGCCCGGCGGCAGGTCCACCAGCAGCACGTCGAGCCGCCCCCACGCGACCTTGAGCAGCATCTGCTGCAGCGCCGCCATGAGCATCGGCCCGCGCCAGGCCACCGCCTGGCTTTCGCCCACCATCAGCCCCAGCGACATGACGGTGACCCCATGCGCCTGCGGCGGGATCATCAGCTTGCCGTCGGGGCTCTGGGGGCGGCCCGAAACACCCAGCATGCGCGGCTGGCTGGGGCCGTAGATGTCGGCGTCCAGCAGGCCCACCCGCAGCCCTTGCCCGGCCAGCGCCGCCGCCAGGTTGGCGGCCACGGTGGACTTGCCCACGCCCCCCTTGCCCGAGGCCACCGCGATCACCCGCTCCACCCCGGGCAGTCGCACCGGCTGCGGGGCGGGGCGGCGCGGCGGGGCCGCCTGGCCGGCCTTCAGATCGGGCGG
>WFPZ01000289.1 GCA_015487335.1 Paracoccaceae bacterium | reverse complement strand
CGGTGAAAAGGTGCGGTAAGAGCGCACCGCGCCCCTGGCAACAGGGGTGGCATGGCAAGCCCCGCCAGGAGCAATGCCGAATAGGGACCTCACGGGGCCATGTGCGCCCCAGGGCCGCTTCAGCCCGGAGGTCCGGGTAGGCAGCTCAAGCCCGCCGGTGACGGCGGGCTCAGATGAATGGCCATCCAGAGGGGGAAACCCCCTTGGACAGAATCCGGCTTACAGGCCATCCGCGCAGCGTTTCTTCGGGCGTTTCCCGGAAGAGGGGAAGGGGGCTGTCCGTCCTTCTCCGGGCCCGTGACGGGCCGGGGCATCGGATGGCAGGGCGCGTGGGTGGAATTCGGCGAAGCCCGCACCGAAGGTCCCTGCGCGCGGCTCGCGGCCGGCGGTGCCGTGTCCGAAACGGCCGTGCCCGTGGATCTTGCGGTTGCGTTCGGCAAGGGCTCCGGCCTTTCGGCGGTCTGCGTGCTGCCCGACTTGCTGTCTGGCGGAGATCGCCCGCACCGTCTTGCCACGAGCGGCTACCCACCTCTTGGCGCAAGGCCATGGCGTCTTCCCGGGCTCCTTTCATGCGATGCCCGGCTTTTCGCCGCCCGGGAAAGCGCGCCCGCTGGCGAGAGGCGCTTTCTGCGCCTTTGCGGTTGACTCGCGGCGCGGTGGGGCTAAAAGGCGGGCTTCAAGGATTTCACGGGCGGGAGCTGGCCCGTTGTGCAGGAGTTAGGACCATGGCGAAACCGACGACGATCAAGATTCGTCTGAACTCGACCGCGGATACGGGCCATTTCTACGTGACGAAGAAGAATGCCCGCACCATGACCGAGAAGATGGTCGTGCGGAAGTACGACCCGGTGGTGCGCAAGCATGTCGAGTACAGGGAAGGCAAGATCAAGTAGCCTTCTCATGCCGGATGAGGCCGAAAGCCGCGCGGCCTGCGCGGCTTTTTGTCGTTGACGAGGGCTGCCGGGCCGGTGCTGCCCCCTTGGCGCTCCGGATTGCCCTCGACACGCCAACCCTGCCCTGTTGCGGACCTGCGCAAAGAAAAAGGGCCGGCGCAACGGCCGGCCCTCGCGTTTCAGCGCTGCCCGCTCATTCCCGATTGCCGAGGAACTGCAGCAGGAAGACGAACAGGTTGATGAAGTCGAGATAGAGGTTCAGCGCGCCGAAGATGGCGGACTTGGCGAGCCACTCGCTGTCCATCGCCTGCGCGTGCTGGATGTACTCGACCTTGATCTTCTGGGTGTCGTAGGCGGTAAGCCCGGCGAAGATCAGCACGCCGAGCGCCGAGATGGCGAACATGATGGCGGGCGAGCCGAGGAAGATGTTGACGATCGAGGCCACCAGCAGGCCGATCACCCCCATGATCAGGAAGGATCCCCAACCCGAGATGTCCTTCTTGGTGGTGTAGCCCCAAAGCGACAGCCCGGCGAAGGAGATTGCGGTGATCAGGAAGGTCTGGGCGATCGAGAGGCCGGTGAAGACCAGGAAGATCGAGCTGAGCGACAGGCCCATGAGGGTTGCGAAGACATAGAAGTAAAGCTGCGCGCCGGCGGCCGACATGCGGTTTGCGGCGGCGCCGAAGCCGAAGACCATGGCCAGCGGCGCGAACATGATCACCCACTTGAGCGGCGACAGGTAGATGGCCTGGCCCAGCGCCGTCAGATACTTGCCGTTGGCAAATTCGGCGACAGCAAGTGCCGGGTCGGTGGTGACCGCAAGCCCCGAGATCGCCCAGGCGGCAAGCGCCGTGACAAGCAGGCCGACGGACATCGTGCCATAGACCTTGTTCATGTGGGCGCGAAGCCCCTCGTCGATCTGTGCAGCGCTTATGCCTGCGCCGGTACGGATCGTTTGATAGTCAGCCATTCATCAGCCTCCTTGACATTCATCTGACAGCGGCCCGAAGGGCCGGGCCGCGCTCGTGGCCAATATCGGCGCGCGCGCCCTTCATTTCAAGGTTTTCCGGCTGAATATCCCGTGACTTCGGGGCCGATCACGAAGCGGTCGTGACCACCACCTTGCCGGTGGCCTTGCGCTCTTTCAGAAGCCCCAGAGCCTCTTCGGCCCTTTCCAGCGGCAGGCGGTGGCCGACATGGGGGCGGAGGCGGCCCTCTTCGTACCAGCGCAGAAGTTCGGCGAGGCTGCCGGTCAGGGTCTGGGGGGCGAAGTTCATGTAGCCGCCCCAGTACAGCCCGATGGCGGTGATGTTCTTGACCAGCAGGATGTTGGCCGGGATCTGCGGGATGTCGCCGCTGGCAAAGCCGATCACCAGATAGCGCGCCTCGGGGTTGCAGGCCCGGAAGGCGGCCTTGAACTGCGCGCCGCCGACCGGGTCGTATACCACGTCCGCCCCGCCGAGCGCCTTGATCTCGGCGCCGAGATCGGCGGTTTCGCTGTCGATCAGGTGATGCGCGCCGGCCCGTTCGGCCACCGCCAGCCTGTCTCTGCCGCGCGCCACCGCAATTACCGTGGCCCCCATCAGCCGCCCCGTCTCCACCGCCGTCAGCCCCACGCCGCCGGCAGCCCCCAGAACCACCAGGGTTTCGCCGGGCTGCAGGCGGGCGCGATGGGCCAGCGCCAGATGGCTGGTGCCGTAGGCCACCAGGAAGGCGGCCGCCTCCTCGAAGGGCATGGCCGGTGGCAGCTCCACGCAGCGCTCGGCGGGAAAGCAGCCCCATTCGGCCAGCCCGCCCGAACCGGCAAAGGCGGCCACGCGCGCCCCGGGGGCAGGATGGCGCACGCCGGGGCCGACGGCCTCGACGATGCCGGCCAGCTCCATCCCCAGGGTGAAGGGGGGCTCGGGTGTGTCCTGGTAGCGCCCCTGCATCATCAGCAGATCGGCGAAATTGAGCCCGCAGGCGGCGATTCGGATCAGAACCTCGCCCGG
>WFPZ01000288.1 GCA_015487335.1 Paracoccaceae bacterium | reverse complement strand
TGCGGGTGATCGCCGAATGCGAGCGCGTGCTGTGCGCCGCCCCCGCCTATGTGGCGCGCCGGGGCATGCCCGAGGACGGCGAGGCGCTGGTGCGCGATCGCCACGACTGCCTGAACCTGCGCTTCCCCGGCGCCAAGGAGTTTCGCTGGACACTGATCACCGAGGACGGGCCGCGGCGCTTCCAGATCACCGGACCGTTCGAATCGGACGACGGCGACGTGCTGACGGCCTGGGCGCTCGACGGGCGGGGCATCGTGATGAAGCCGATCTTCGAGGTGGCCGAGCATCTGCGCTCGGGCGCGCTGGTGCCGGTGGCCAGGAAAACCCCGCCGGTGCCGGTGAATCTGGCCTGCCTGTCACCGCACCGCCGGTTGAAGGACCCGAAGGTGCAGCTGTTCGCCGATTTCATGATCGCCCACATCAAGGCGCAGCTGGCCGAGGCCACCCGCGGGCTGGTCAGCTCCCCCGGTAGGTCGAATATCCGAATGGCGAAATGAGAAGCGGCACGTGGTAATGGGCCGTCTCGTCGCTGATCCCGAAGCGGATGGGAATCTCGTCCAGAAACCGCGGGCTTTCGGGCGGGGTGCCGCGGGCATCGAGATATTCCCCCGCGTGAAAGAGCAGCTCGTAGCGGCCGGTGCGAAACTCCTCTGCCGGGAGGATCGGCCCGTCGGTGCGCCCGTCGTCATTGGTGCGCATCTCGCGCAGCCGGCGCCGCCCGCCGTCAAGCGCGAACAGCTCGATGCGCATGCCCGCCGCGGGCACCCCGCGCGCGGTATCCAGAACATGAGTCGTCAGGAAACCTTCCGCCATCTTCGCCTCCGCCTCTGCCGGTTTCGCCCCTTTTGCCACGAAGCCGCCGCCAAGGCGACAGCCGCGCCCCTCGAAAGGTGTTTCCGCCATTTCTTGAAAGACGGCCACGGATTTGGCAGCTACCTTGCAGAGGCTTCGGCATCTTCCAGGAGGTGAGCAGTGAAACGATACCCACGCGACATGCGCGGCTACGGCCCCAATCCTCCTGATCCGAAATGGCCCGGCGGGGCGCGTCTGGCGGTGCAGTTCGTCGTCAACTACGAGGAAGGCGGCGAGAACAACATCCTGCACGGAGATCCGGCCTCCGAGGCCTTCCTGTCGGAAATCGTCGGCGCCCAGCCCTGGCCGGGGCAGCGCCACTGGAACATGGAATCGATCTACGAATATGGCGCGCGGGCGGGGTTCTGGCGGCTGCACCGGATCTTTACCGGGGCGGGCATCCCCGTCACCGTCTACGGTGTCGCCACCGCCCTGGCGCGCGGCCCCGAACAGGTGGCAGCCATGCAGGAAGCCGGCTGGGAGATCGCCACCCACGGGCTGAAGTGGATCGAATACAAGGACTGCCCCGAAGAGGTGGAGCGCGAGCACATGGCCGAGGCGATCCGCCTGCACGCCGAGGTCACCGGCGCGCGCCCCCGCGGCTGGTATCTGGGCCGCTGCTCGATGAACACGGTGCGCCTCGTGGCCGAGGAGGGCGGGTTTGACTACATCTCGGACGCCTACGATGACGATCTGCCCTACTGGAAGCGCATCGGCGGCCACGATCAGCTGATCATCCCCTACACGCTCGATGCCAACGACATGCGCTTTGCCACCGCGCAGGGCTTCAATTCGGGCGACCAGTTCTTCGCCTATCTGCGCGATGCCTTCGATACGCTTTACGCCGAGGGCGGGCGGATGATGAGCATCGGCCTGCACTGCCGCCTTGCCGGCCGGCCGGGCCGGGCCGCGGCGCTGAAGCGTTTCATCGAACATGCCCGTCGCCACGAGGGCGTGTGGTTTGCCCGCCGCATCGACATCGCCCGCCACTGGGCCGAGCATCACCCGCCGGAAAGCTTCGAGCGCCCCTCGCAGATGTCGCGCGAGCGTTTCGTCGAGGCCTTCGGCGGCATCTTCGAGCACTCCCCCTGGGTGGCCGAACGCGCCTGGCGGCTGGAGCTGGGCCCCGCCCATGACTGCGCGGCGGGCGTGCACAACGCGCTGTGCCGCGCCTTCCGTTCGGCGCCCGAGGAAAAGCGTCTCGAGGTTCTCAGGGCACACCCCGATCTCGCCGGCAAGCTGGCCGCGGCCAGGCGCCTCACCCCCGAAAGCGCGGCCGAACAGGCCTCCGCCGGGCTCGATGCGCTGACCGACGAGGAACGCGCCGCCTTTACCGATCTGAACGCCCGCTACACGGAAAGGTTCGGCTTTCCCTTCATCATCGCCGTGAAGGATCACGACAAGCCCTCCATCCTCGCCGCCTTCCGCAGCCGCCTGGAAAACGACCGCGACGCCGAGTTCGCCGAGGCCTGCCGTCAGGTGGAGCGCATCGCCTGGCACCGGCTGAACGAGCGCCTGCCATGAGCCGCTATCACACCCCGAAAGGCGGCCTGCCCGACCAGTCGCAGCGCCTCTATGCCCCGGCCCGCTTCACCAGCGCCTATGCGGTGATCCCGGCCCATGCGATGACCGATATCGTCACCTCCAACCTGCCCGGCTGGCAGGGCGCCCGCGCCTGGGTGCTGGCCCGGCCCCTCTCGGGCTTTGCCGAAACCTTCGCCCAGCTGATCGTCGAGCTGGCCCCCGGCGGCGGCAGCGAAACACCGGAGCCCGACACCGGGGCCGAGGCGGTGCTTTTCATCACGGACGGCACGCCGGACCTCACCCTGGCCGGCAGGCGACACGCGCTCACCCCCGGCAGCTTCGTCTACATCCCGCCCGGCACCGAATGGACGATCGCCAACCCCGGCGGCGCCACCGCCACCTTCCACTGGATCCGCAAGGCCTATGAGCCCGTGCCGGGTCTCGCCCCTCCCCCGCCGCTGGTCACACATGACGATGCCGTCACCCCCCAGCCCATGCCCGGCACCCAGGCCTGGGCCACCACCCGCTTCACCGACGCAGACGACATCCGCCACGACATGCAGGTGAACATCGTCACCTTCCAGCCCGGCGGGTGCATCCCCTTCGCCGAAACCCATGTGATGGAACACGGCATCTACATTCTGCAGGGCACCGCCCGCTACCTCCTGAACACCGACTGGGTCGAGGTCGGCCCCGGCGATTTCCTCTGGCTGCGCGCCTTCTGCCCCCAGGCCTGCGAGGCCACCGGAGAAGCCCCCTTCCGCTACCTGCTCTACAAGGACATCAACCGCCACCCCAGGCTGAGAATCACCCCATGACCCTTCATCTTGCCGAAAATGCTCCGGGGGTCGCCATTGTCGCGCCACTGGTCCGAGCGACAATGGCGACGGGGCAGCGCCCCCGGCCGATGATCCGATGACCAAGATCCGCACCGAGCCGCTCACCGCCGCCGCCTTCGCCCCCTTCGGCGACGTGCTCGAGGCCGCGGGAGAGCCTGATATGCTCATCAATGCCGGCCTGTGCGAACGTTTCCACGATCGCGCCCGTCTCGATTTCAGCCCCGATGGCCGCCCCGGCATCTCGATCTTCCGCGCCAGGCCGCGCAGCCTGCCCTATAGCTTCGATCTGCTCGAGCGCCATCCCGAGGGCAGCCAGGCCTTCATCCCGATGAGCGAACACCCTTTC
>WFPZ01000287.1 GCA_015487335.1 Paracoccaceae bacterium | reverse complement strand
GCCTCGTGGATCACCAGCCCGGCCACGGTGTTGGCCTCCTCGTCGGGCAGGTTCCAGTCGGTGGCGCGGTTGAGGTCGCGGATGGTCATCGCCCCGTCGACGATGTAATCGCCCTCATCCGTCATCTTCAGCGGTTCCTGTTCGGAGGTGTCGAATTCGTCGGTGATCTCGCCGACGATCTCCTCGAGGATGTCCTCCAGCGTGATCAGCCCCTGCAGGGCGCCGTATTCGTCCACCACCAGGGCGAAATGGGTGTGCCGGCGCAGGAACTGGCGCATCTGGTCGTCCAGGGTGGTGGTTTCGGGAACGAAATAGGGCTTCATCGCCACCGCCTGCACGTCGAAGTCCTCGAGCGCGTCCTCCATGCTGCCGGTCTTCTGGGTGCGGGCATACATGGCGCGCAGCAGGTCCTTGGCATGCAGGACGCCGACGATGTTCTCGGGCTCGCCCCGGTAGAGCGGCAGCCGGGTATGGGCCGATTGCAGCACCTTCTCCAGAACTTCGCGCGGCGGCAGGTCGGCGTCGATCATCTCGATTTCCGAGCGGTGGAGCATGATCTCCTCCACCGTGCGTTCGCCGAGGTCGAGCGCGCCCAGCAGGCGGTCGCGGTCTTCCTTTTCCACCGCGCCTTCCTCGTGCCCGAGAGAAATCGCGCCGGCGATCTCCTCGCGCACCGCGAGGATGTGGCTGTGCGGGTCGGTGCGCACGCCGAACAGCCACAGCAGCCCGCGCACCAGCGCCCGCACCCCCGAGACCACCGGCGCGAACAGCAGGATCACCGGGCGCATCAGCCCGGCGGCGCGCTCGGCGGCCGATTCGGGGTTGGTGATGGCATAGGTCTTGGGCAGCACCTCGGCGAAGATCAGCACCAGAAGCGTCATCACCAGGGTGGCCAGCGCCACGCCCCCGTCGCCGAACAGCCGGGTGAACAGCGCGGTGGCCAGAGAGGCGGCGAGGATGTTGACCAGGTTGTTGCCCAGCAGCACCGAGCCGATCAGCCTCTCGCTGTCCTCGGTGATCTCCAGCGCCTGCTCGGCCCGGCGCGAGCCCTTGTCGGCGCGCGCCCTGAGCTTGCCGCGCGAGGCGGCGGTCAGCGCGGTTTCCGAGCCCGAGAACAGGGCCGAGAGCACCAGCAGCCCGATGATTGCGGCGGCGGTGATCCAGAAGGCGGTGTCGAGTAGAGGGGTAGCGGTTTCCATCTGCTTGTCTTTCCGGGGCTTTGTCGTCTTATGGGGGCGATGGGGCCACCAATCAAGGGAACAGGCGCATGGGCGGCGAAAGCATCATGATCCGCGATCTCGGCGAGCTGGAGGGCGAGGTGCTGGTGTTCGGGGGGCCGTGCTCCAACCTGCAGGCGGCGCAGGCCCTGCTGCAAGTGGCCCGGGCGCGCGCCATTGCGCCTACCCGGCGCATCTGCACCGGCGACGTGGCCGCCTATTGCGCCGATCCCGCCGCAACGCTGGCGCTTTTGCGCGACGAGTGCCTGATCGTGGCCGGCAATTGCGAGCGCCAGCTGGCGCAAGGAGCCGAGGAATGCGGCTGCGGCTTCGAGGCGGGCACTCTCTGCGAGCGGCTGAGCGCCGGCTGGTATGCGCATGCGCTGGCCGAGATGGACGAAGAGACACGCCGTTTCATGGCCGGCCTGCCCGACATGATCACCTTCCGCCACGCCGGCCGTCGCCACGCGGTGATTCACGGCGGCTTTCCCCAGATCAACCGCTATCTCTGGCCCACCACCCCCGAAAGGGAATTCGAGGCGCAGATTGGCGCCATCGAGGCCATAGCCGGGCCGGTGGATGTGGTGATCGCTGGCCACTGCGGTATCGCCTTTGCCCGCCGGATCGGGGCGCGGCTGTGGTTCAACCCCGGCTCGATCGGCCTGCCGCCTCATGACGGGCGCCCGCAGACCCGCTACGGCCTTCTGGGTGCGGACGGCCCGCGCATCGAGCGCCTCTCCTACGATCACGCCGCCGCCGCCCGGGCGATGCGCGCCGCCGGCCTTCCCCAGGGCTACGATCGCTGCCTGGAAACCGGCCTGTGGCCCAGCGAAGACGTCCTGCCCGATGCCCTTCGTCGCCAGCCCGGGCCCTTCAATGCCTTGCAAATATCCCCGCCGGAGGCATGAATCCCGAAATGATGCGGGATGCGGGTTTCCCGCCTCAGCGCGCCGCCAGCGCCTCCTCGAGCACCATGCGCACGATGCCCGGATCCACGTCGTCGGCCACGAAGGCTCGGCCGATCCCGCGCACCAGGATGAAGCGCAGCCGCCCGTCCACCACCTTCTTGTCCTGTGCCATCAGCGCCAGCAGGGCATCGGCGCCGGGCAGCTCTCCTTCGATGTCGGCCAGATCCGTCTTCATGCCCATGGCGCGCAGATGCTGGCGCACCCGGCTCGGCGCCTCCTGGGAGCACAGCCCCAGCCGGGCCGAGGTCTCGAAGGCCAGCGCGCAGCCGATCGCCACGCCCTCGCCGTGCAGCAGCCGCTCGCCATAGCCGGTGGCGGCTTCCAGCGCGTGGCAGAAGGTGTGCCCGAGGTTGAGCAATGCCCGCTCGCCGGCCTCGTGCTCGTCGCGGGCCACGATTGCGGCCTTCATCCGCACAGAGCGTCTCACCGCCTCGGCGCGCAACGCCCGATCGCCCGCGGCCAGCGCGGCCCCGTGCTCTTCGAGCCACTCGAAGAAGGCCTCGTCGCCCAGCAGCCCGTATTTCACGACTTCGCCGTAGCCGGCCAGGAAATCGCGCCGGGGCAGGGTGTCCAGCGTGCCGATGTCGGCCAGAACCAGCGAGGGCTGGTGGAAGGCGCCGATCAGGTTCTTGCCATGGGCCGAGTTGATCCCCGTCTTGCCGCCCACCGAGCTGTCCACCTGGGCCAGCAGCGTGGTGGGCAACTGCACGAACCGCACCCCCCGCCGCAGCACCGCCGCCGCGAAACCGGCCAGATCGCCGATCACCCCGCCGCCCAGCGCCAGCACCACGTCGCGCCGTTCCACCTTCTGTTCCAGCAGCCACTCCACGGCGCGCGAGAACTGCTCCCAGCCCTTGGTGGCCTCGCCCGGCGGCAGCGCCAGCGCCACCGATTCGATACCCCCCGCCGCGAGCCCGGCGCGCAGCGGTTCCAGATGCAGCTCGGCCACGTTCTCATCGGTCAGCACCGCCACCCGCGGGCGCGCAAGCAGCGGCGCGATCTCCCGGCCTGCGCCCTCGATCAGCCCCTCGCCGATGCGCACCTCGTAGGCCCGCTTTCCGAGGGGAACCTCCACCACCTGCCTCATTCGTCGCGCACCTCCAGAACGTCGGGCCGGGTCAGCAGCGCCTCGGCCACCCTTTGCGCCATGTCCTCGATGGAATACTCCGGCCGGGCCTCGACCACCAGATCGGCCTTGGCATATTCCGGGGTCCTCAGGCGGAAAAGCTCGGCCAGGGTCTGCCTGGGGTTCTCGGTGCGCAGCAGCGGGCGGGTGGTCTTGTGGCGCACCCGCTGCCACAGCAGCTCCAGATCGGCGCGCAGCCAGACCGAGACCCCCTTCGCGGCGATGATCTCGCGGTTGCGCGCACTGAGGAAGGCCCCGCCGCCGGTGGAAAGCACCCCGCGCTCTTCCTCCAGCAGCCGGGCGATCACTTCCGTTTCGCGGTCGCGGAAGAAGGCCTCGCCGTCACGGGCGAAGATCTCGGCGATCGACATGTTGGCGGCGGCCACGATCTCTTCGTCCGAATCGAGAAACGGCACCCCCAGCAGGCGCGCCAGCGCGCCGCCTACCGCCGTCTTGCCACAGCCCATCATGCCCACCAGCACGACGGTTTTCTTCAACTCGTAATTCACCCTTCAAATCCCGTTCCTGCGGCGCCATGTCTTCAATGGCGTGAAGTTCGGAAAAATGCCATATATAAAAACGGGCAAGGCCGCCCCAGACGCGGCTGTCCCGAGGCTGGGTGGAAAAAGGCGGAAAACATGCTGTTCAAACTCTTCAAGCTGCTCCTCGTCCTTCTGGTGCTGGGGTTCGTCGGCCTGACAGGATACGCCTATTTCGGCGATCTGACCCCGCAGCGCAGCGAGGTGCGCACGCCGCTTACCGTGAGCGTTGACTAGAACCGCCGGCATATTGCTTGCCACCGCCCTGCTCGGGGCCACGGCTGCGGCCGCGCAGGAGCCGCTGTCGGCCATAGACTGGTTGTCCGACAGCGTGGCCGCGCCACCCACGGTGGCCGCCCCGGGCGGCGGGGCGCCGGTTTCCGACGGGGCGATGCCGGGGGATGTCTCGGTTGCGCCCCTGGGGCGGGCCACGCCCGATGCGGTGGGGCTGCTGCCGCCCTCGGTCAGCGGGCTGCCGCCCGATCTGTGGGGCGCCAGCCTGTCGGACGACATCGCACGGCGGCTGCGCTCGGAACACGCCGATCTGCCGCCCGCCCTGCGCCGGCTGCTCTATACCATCCTGCTGGCCGAACTGGAGCCGCCGGTGGATGCCGGGCCCGAGCCGCGGCTCTTTCTGGCCCGGGTCGATGCGCTGCTGGAGCTGGGCGCGCTGGACCAGGCCTGGGCGCTTCTGCAACGGGCCGGGCCGCGGCATCCGGAAATCTTCCGCCGCCTCTTCGACACCGCGCTGCTTCTGCGCGTCGAGGACGAGGCCTGTGCCATCCTGCGCGCCACGCCCGGGCTGTCGCCCACCTTTCCGGCCCGCATCTACTGCCTGGCCAGGGGCGGCGACTGGGAGGCGGCGGCGCTGACGCTGGGGATCGCGCGTGCGCTCGGCTACATCAGCCCCGAGGATGACGCGCTGCTGTCGCGCTTCCTCGACCCGGTGCTGTTCGAGGGCGACATGTGGGTGCCCCCGCCGGAAAACCCCACGCCGCTGGAGTTCCGCATGCTCGAGGCGATCGGCGAGCCGCTGCCCACCGCCGGGCTGCCGCGCGCCTATGCCCATGCGGACCTGCAGTCCAACTCGGGCTGGAAGACCCAGATCGAGGCGGCCGAGCGGCTGACCCGCACCGGCGCGCTGGACCCCAACCGGCTGCTCGGCCTCTATACCGAGCGCAAGCCCGCCGCCTCGGGCGGGCTGTGGGAGAGGGTCCATGCCGTTCAGGCGCTGGATGCGGCGATTCGCGCCGGCGATCCGGACGCGGTGGCCGAGGCCCTGCCCGAGGCCTGGGCGCAGATGTCCCGCGCCGGGCTGCAGGCCGCCTTCGCCACGCTCTACGCCGAGCCGCTTTCGGCCCTGCGCCTGCCGCCCCGGCTGGCCGGGCTGGTGTTCACCATCAGGCTGCTCTCGGACGGCTACGAGCAGTTCGCCCGCGATTTTCCGGCCGAAAGCGAAACGGAACAGTTGCTGGTGGCGCTGGCGCGCGGCGCGCCGGGGGATTTCCGTGCCGCCGACCCGCTGCACGCCGCCATCCAGGAGGGCTTCCGCCGCGACTCCATCCCGGTGCGGCTGCAGTCGCTGATGGCCGAAAACCGGCTGGGCGAGGCGATCCTGCGGGCGATGGAGCTGTTCGTCAGCGGCGCGCGCGGCGATCTCGACGAGCTGACCGATGCGCTGGCCTTCCTGCGCGCGGTGGGGCTGGAGGAAACCGCCCGCCGCGCCGCCATCGAACTGATCATCCTCGGCCAGGGCGAAGCGGGGCAGGGCGGATGAGCGTTGCCATGCAGCGGCGCATCCGGGCCTTTCTCGAGGCCCAGGCGGCCGAGCTGGGCGCGGCCCGCAACACCGTGCTGGCCTACGGGCGCGACCTGAAGGATTTCGCCGCCTGGCTGGACGGGCGGGGGCTGGACTTCGAGAGCGCCGGGCGGCAGGACATCGAGGCCTATCTGGTGCATTGCGAGGCCCAGGGCTTTTCGCGCGCCACCCGTGCCCGGCGGCTTTCGGCGATCCGCCAGCTGTATCGCCATGCCTTCGAGGAGGGCTGGCGCGGCGACAATCCGGCGCTGCGCATCACCGGCCCGGGGCGCGAGCGGCGGCTGCCGAAGACGCTGAGCGAAGAGGAGGTCGGGCGGCTGCTGGAGGCGGCGGGCCGCACCGGGCGGCGCGCCACGGAGCGGCTGCGCAACGCCTGCCTGATGGAGCTGCTCTACGCCACCGGGATGCGGGTGTCGGAGCTGGTCTCGCTGCCGGTTTCAGCGGCGCGGGGCGATCCGCGGATGCTTCTGGTGCGCGGCAAGGGCGGCAAGGAGCGCATGGTGCCGCTCTCGGCGCCGGCCCGCGAGGCGCTGGCCGCCTGGCTGCAGGCGCGCGACGCCGCCCAGGCGCAGGCCCGGCGCGAGGGCGGGCAGGAGTCGCGCTTCCTGTTTCCTTCCGGCGGGCGCTCGGGCCATCTTACCCGCCACCGTTTTTATGCTCTGGTCAAGGAAATCGCCGTCAATGCCGGGGTCAGCCCCGCGAAGGTGACCCCGCACACCCTGCGCCACGCCTTCGCCACCCACCTGCTGGCCGGCGGTGCCGATCTGCGTGCGATCCAGCTGATGCTGGGGCATGCCGATCTTTCCACCACGGAGATCTACACCCATGTGCTGGAAGAGCGGCTGCGCAGGCTGGTGCTGGAAAACCACCCGCTGGCGCGGGGCTGACGCCCCTGCGCCTACACCGGGCTGCGCCCGCGGCGCCCGGCCAGCACGATGAGCTCGCCGATGTTCTCGCGGGTGATGTAGCCGATCATCCGGCCGTGGCTGTCGGTCACGGCCACGGCCACCGGGTTGTGCTGCAGAAGTTCCAGCGCACGCTCCAGCGGCGCGCCCAGCGGGATGGTGGGCACCTCGCGCTCCATGATGTCGGCAACCAGTGGTGGCGGGCCCTCCGAGGTGATGGCGGAAAAGATGGCGTCACGGGAAAGAAAGCCGTGCAGGTTGCCCGCCGGATCGAGGACGGGAAACTCGTGCTGGGTGGTGCGGATAAGGGCGTTGGCGGCAGCCTGAAGGCTGTCATCGGGAGAAAGCGTTTCGAATTCCGTTATCATCGCTTCGCGCGCCTTCAGCCTGCGGGCCACGTCATGGACCGCCACGTCGGAGCTTTCGGCCGCCGCGGCCATGAAGATGAAAAGCGCGATCAGCAGCAGCAGGATGTTGCCCGTCATCAGCCCGATGAAGCCGAACAGGAAGGCGATGATCTGCCCCGCGGTTGCGGCAACGCGGGTGGCTGTCACCCGGTCGGTGGACGTGGCCAGCAGCGCGCGCAGCACCCGCCCGCCGTCCATCGGGAAGGCGGGAAGCAGGTTGAAAAGCGCAAGGAAGAGATTGAGCGAAGCAAGCCGCGCCACGAAGCCTTGCGAGGGGTTCTCGATGTTTTCCAGCCCGCTGAACGAGCCCTGGAACCCGGAAAACAGCGAAAGAACGGCCCAGATCGCGATGCTGACCGCCGGCCCTGCGAGGGCAACCGCGACTTCCTGGGCGGGCTTTTCGGGCATTCTTTCCAGCCGCGCCATGCCGCCGATCGGCAGCAGGGTGATGTCGGGAGTGCGGATGCCGTAGCGGCGGGCCATCAGCGCATGGCCGTATTCATGGGCGATGACGCAGGCAAACAGCGCGAGAACGAACAGGCTGTTCTCGACCGCCGCGGCCATGCCGCCTTCCAGGTAGGACGCCCCGGCGATCCACAGGAGCAGGAGGAGGAAGGTCGAGTGGACCCGCAACTCCGACCCAAGCAGCCGTCCGATGGGAAAAGACCAGGTCATGTGAAAGCTCCGCCCGTTGCCGTGTGATGATCCCCTTTTCGCGCGTTCCGCTAGAACGGGATCTCGTCGTCCAGATCCGAAGGTGCCGGGGCGCCGTAGCCGCCGCCTCCGCCCTGGGGTTCGGGCATCGCTGCGCTGGCGCCGCTGCCCATGGCATCGGCACGGCTGTCGAGCAGGGTCAGCTCGCCGCGATAGGGGCGCAGCACGATTTCGGTGGTGTAGCGGTCCTGGCCGGACTGGTCCTGCCACTTGCGGGTTTCCAGCTGGCCCTCGACATAGACCTTCGAGCCCTTGCGCAGATATTGCTCGGCAATGCGCACCAGCGGTTCGGAATAGATCGCCACCGAGTGCCACTCGGTGCGTTCGCGCCGCTCTCCGGTGTTGCGGTCCTTCCAGGTTTCGGAGGTGGCGATGCGCAGGTTGCACACCTTGCCGCCGTTCTGGAAGGTGCGCACCTCCGGGTCGCGTCCCAGATTCCCCACCAGGATTACCTTGTTCACCGATCCCGCCATTGCAGCCCTCCAGTCAGTCGATTCTCGCCGGTCTGGCGCAGCTTATAACAGCCGCCCGCCGGTAATCATTCCCTAAATCGCCTCGATTCTGGCCGGGTGGCGGAAAAACGGTATATTGCGGGGGTGCAGCCGGGGGGCAAGGTGGGACGAGTGGTGCATATCCTGGCGGTGGCGGCCCTTCTCGTGCCGGCGGCGGCGTCGGCCGAACCGCTGAGGCTGTCGGGCCGAGAGCGCGCGGGAGGGCAGGATGCGCGCCTCGAGGTGCTGGACGAGCGCGCCTCGAGGAAACTTTCCGCGCCGGTGTCGATTGCCCCGCCCCGGGTGTGGATCCCCGGCACGCCGATCGAGGACGAAGTGCTGGCGGCCGGTGCGGGCCCGTGGCTGGCTGCGGCGCGCGATGCCGCGCTGCGCCACGACGTGCCGGTGGAGCTGTTCCTGCGGCTGGTGCGCCAGGAGAGCGGCTGGAACCCGGAGGCGGTTTCCTCCAGGGGGGCGATCGGGCTGGCGCAGCTGATGCCGCAGACGGCGCGGCTGCTGCGGGTCGATCCGCGCGACCCGGTGCAGAACCTGCAGGGCGGTGCGCGCTACCTGAGGATGATGTACGACGAGTTCGGCAGCTGGCGGCTGGCGCTGGCCGCCTACAACGCCGGCCCCGAGGCGGTGCGCGCCTGGCGCGGCCTGCCGCCGTTTCCCGAAACCCGGGCCCATGTGAGGGCCATCCTCGGGTTCTGAGGCCGCGGCGGCCGAAACCGTCATGCCGTTGCCCGGCAAGGGCGGCAGGAGTGCGCGTGACCTGCCGGCATGCGGGGAAGCGGCAGTGGTAGGCCCGGAGGGACTCGAACCCCCAACCAAAGCGTTATGAGCGCTCTGCTCTAACCAATTGAGCTACAGGCCCGGCCTGGCCACTCACTATCAGACCTTTCGGGGCGGTCAAGCGCCCGCTCCGCCCCCCGTGGACTTTGGCGCGCCCATGGTCTATCGGGGCGCCACGAAGGATGGGGGCCGCGATGACGCAAGGCAGGAAGGGGCTCACCTACGCCGAGGCGGGGGTGGATATCGAGGCGGGCAATGTGCTGGTGGAGCGGATCAGGCCCGCCGCCGGGCGCACCGGCCGGCCCGGGGTGATGGCGGGTCTGGGCGGCTTCGGGGCGCTGTTCGATCTGAGGGCCGCGGGCTACGCGGACCCGGTGCTGGTGGCCGCCACCGACGGCGTTGGTACCAAGCTGCGCATCGCCATCGACACCGGCCAGCTGGGCACGATCGGCATCGACCTGGTTGCCATGTGCGTCAACGATCTGGTCTGCCAGGGGGCGGAGCCGCTGTTTTTCCTCGACTATTTCGCCACCGGCAAGCTTGATGTGGACAGTGCCGCGCGCATCATCGAGGGCATCGCCGAGGGCTGCGCGGCCTCGGGCTGCGCGCTGATCGGGGGCGAGACGGCGGAGATGCCGGGGATGTATTCGCCCGGCGACTTCGACCTTGCCGGCTTTGCCGTGGGCGCCATGGAACGCGGGCAGGCGCTGCCGGCGGGGGTGGCCGAGGGCGACGTGCTGCTGGGCCTGGCCTCGTCGGGGGTGCATTCCAACGGCTATTCGCTGGTGCGCAAGGTGGTCGAGAGCAGCGGCCTGGGCTGGGAAGCGGCGTGCCCCTTCGGCGAGGGCAGCCTCGGGGCGGCCCTGCTGGCGCCGACCCGGCTTTACGTCAAGCCCGCCCTGGCGGCGATCAGGGCCGGAGGCGTGCACGCGCTGGCCCATGTCACCGGCGGCGGGATCACCGAGAACCTGCCGCGGGTGCTGCCTCAGGGGCTGGGCGCCGAGGTGGAGCTGTCCAGCTGGCCGCTGCCGCCGGTCTTTGCCTGGCTGCGGGCGCAGGCCGGGCTGGACGAGGCGGAGCTTCTGAAAACCTTCAACGCCGGCATCGGCATGGTGCTGGCGGTCGATGCCGCCCGCGCCGACGATCTTTCCGCCCTGCTGGCGGGGGCGGGCGAGAGGGTGCACCGCATCCTGTCTCTTATACACATC
>WFPZ01000286.1 GCA_015487335.1 Paracoccaceae bacterium | reverse complement strand
CGATGGCGGCCATGGCCTCGGACATGGCCGGCACATAGCCGCCGGGGAAGATGTATTTCAGGATGAAGGGGCTGGTCGAGCCCGGCGGGCAGGTGCGGCCGATGGTATGGATCAGGGCGATGCCGTCGGGCTTCAGCCGGTCATGCACCTGACGGAAATATTCGCGGTAATGGGGCACGCCCACATGCTCGAACATGCCGACGGAGACGATCCGGTCGAAGCTTTCCGTCACTTCGCGGTAATCCATCAGCCGGAATTCCACCCTGTCGGACAGCCCCGCCTCCTCGGCCCGGCGGGTGGCCACGGCGTGCTGCTCCTGTGAAAGCGTCACCCCCACCACCCGGGCGCCGTAGTCCTTTGCCAGGGTCAGCGCCATGCCGCCCCAGCCGCAGCCGATGTCCAGCACGCTCATCCCCGGCTTGATCAGCAGCTTGCGGGCGATGTGGTGCTTCTTGTTGAGCTGGGCCTGTTCCAGCGTGTCGTCGGGGCTGCGGAAGTAGGCGCAGGAGTATTGCTTGTCCTTGTCGAGGAACAGGTCGTAAAGCTCGCCCGAGAGGTCGTAGTGATGGGCCACGTTGCGCCTGGCCCGCCCCACCGGGTTGAACTGCTGCATCCAGCGCAGCGACTTGCGCAGCCGCTCGGCCGGGCGTTCCCACCAGACATGGCCGTGACGGTTGATGTTGGTGAGCATCAGCGCCATGAAGCCCCGCAGGTCATCGTTCTCGATGGTCAGCGTGCCGTCCATGTAGCCTTCGGCCACCCCCAGATGGGGGTTGATGATGATCCGCCGCGGCAGGGCCGGGTCATGCAGGGTGACGGAAACGGGGGTGCCGGTGCCGTCGCCATAGGTCTTGCGGCGGCCGTCGGCGAGGGTGAGATGCAGCGTGCCGTCGCGCACCAGGTGTTTCAGAAGCTGGTCAAGCAGTCTTTCCCACATAGCAACCCCCCATGTACGAACGGCAGATTCACCTCTCCTGTCCCCGAAAGCAGGTTTCGCCGTCAGCGTGCATATTCTGTTCGGAAAACAGGCATTTGTAAAGCTTGCGCAAGGGGGGCAACCTTCCCCTGCGTAAGGTTTCGGGCGCCATGGCGCTTGACTTCCGGGCCCGCACAATGTGTATCGGCGCGGACCAATTCATGCATTCGGAAGGCCAGCCCATGCACCCCTTTCGCAGCCATACCTGCGCCGAACTGACCAAGGAACACGTGGGCGAACAGGTGCGCCTTTCCGGCTGGGTGCACCGCATCCGCGATCACGGCGGCATCCTGTTCATAGATTTGCGCGACCACTACGGCATCACCCAGGTGCTGTGCGATCCGGACAGCCCGGCCTTCGCCGAGGTCGAGAAACTGCGCGCCGAGTGGTGCATCCGCATCGACGGCGAGGTGAAGGCGCGCGACGAATCTCTGGTCAACCCGAAGCTGCCCACCGGCGAGATCGAGGTGTTCATCCGCCACATGGAGGTGCTGGGCCGGGCCGAGGAGCTGCCGCTGCAGGTCTTCGGCGATCAGGAGTATCCCGAGGAGACCCGCCTGCGCTACCGCTATCTGGACCTGCGCCGCGACAAGCTGCAGGAAAACATGCTGCTGCGCTCCAACGTGGTGGCCGATCTGCGCCAGCGGATGTGGGCCCAGGGCTTCAACGAATACCAGACCCCGATCATCACCGCCTCCAGCCCCGAAGGCGCGCGCGACTTCCTGGTGCCCTCGCGGCTGCATCCGGGCAAGTTCTACGCCCTGCCGCAGGCGCCGCAGCTGTTCAAGCAGCTGATCATGGTTTCCGGCTTCGACAGGTATTTCCAGATCGCGCCGTGCTTCCGCGACGAGGACCCGCGCGCCGACCGCTCGCCCACCGATTTCTACCAGCTCGACATGGAGATGAGCTTCGTCACCCAGCAGGATGTGTTCGACACCATCCAGCCGGTTCTGCAGGGCTGCTTCGAGCGCTTCGGCAACGGCCGCAAGGTGGATGCCGTCTGGCCGCAGATAAGCTACCGCGATGCGTTGCTGTGGTATGGCACAGACAAGCCCGACCTGCGCAACCCGATCAAGATGCAGGACGTTTCGGAGCATTTCCGCGGCTCGGGCTTTGCCATCTTCGCCCGGCTGCTGGAGCAGGAAGGCACCGAGATCCGGGCCATCCCCGCCCAGGGCGGGGGCTCGCGCAAGTTCTGCGACCGCATGAACGCCTTTGCCCAGAAGGAGGGCCTGCCGGGGATGGGCTACATCTTCTGGCGCGAGGGCGAGGGCGGCATGGAAGCGGCCGGGCCGCTGGCCAAGAACATCGGCCCCGAGCGCACCGAAGCCATCCGCCGCCAGCTGGGCCTGGGCAAGGGGGATGCGGCCTTCTTCCTCGGCGGCAAGCCCTCGGCCTTCGAGGCGGTGGCCGGCAAGGCGCGCAACGTGATCGGCGAAGAGCTGGGCCTCACCGAGAAGGACCGTTTCGCCTTCTGCTGGGTGGTCGACTTCCCGATGTACGAAAAGGACGACGAAACCGGCGAGATCGACTTTTCCCACAACCCCTTCTCCATGCCGCAGGGCGGCCTGGAGGCGCTGGAGGGCGATCCGCTGAAGGTGCTGGGCTATCAATACGACCTGGCCTGCAACGGCTACGAGATCGTCTCGGGGGCGATCCGCAACCACCGGCTGGACGTGATGTTCAAGGCCTTCTCGATCGCCGGCTATTCCGAAGAGGAGGTGCAGCGCCGCTTCCCCGGCCTGGTCACCGCCTTCCGCTACGGCGCGCCCCCCCACGGCGGCTGCGCCGCGGGCATCGACCGCATGGTGATGCTGCTGGCGGACGAAGCCAATATCCGCGAGGTCATCATGTTCCCGATGAACCAGCGCGCCGAAGACCTGATGATGGGCGCCCCCTCCGAGCCCACCAACGAGCAGCTTCGCGAACTGCGGCTGCGGGTGGTGAAGGAGGAGTAGCCCGGCCGGCGCTCACCCGCCCGGGGCCTGGGCGCTCAGGGTGGCGTTGAGGCTGTCGGTGACGGTGGTGGTGCCGCCGCCGATGGCGGCCATCACCAGGGCGCTCATCAGCATCAGGCCTGCGGTCAGCACGATCCAGTCGGTGGTGACGCTGCCTTCTTCCGCATGCCGGAACAGTCTTGTCAATTTGCGCATGATCGAACTCTCTCACTCGGAACAACCCTTTGCCGCGCCACATGCGGCGGACGAATTACCCGACCGACTCTAGCACGATTTTTCCGACAATTCTGCAAAAATGCCGATTTCCCCTTTCTTTCAGGCTGATTGTCGGCGTGCAGAGAACGATCCCCGGCCCGAGACGGCAACCGTTTCCGACATGGCGATTGGCAGGCGGAGAGAGGATATCTTCACCTCCCCATCGTTGACGGTCGGGCATGAAAAATCCCGCCCTCGGGCGGGATTTTCGCGGCGCCTGGCACAGGCCGGTCCGTTGGGTCGGCAGGCAGGCTCAGGCCACGGCGGTCACCACGGCCACGCTGAGAGAAACGATGCCCGCGCCGAAGATCGTCCAGTCCACCACGGCGCTGCCCAGCTCGTCGTTCCAGAAATGGCGCAAGAATCTTTCCATTCTGCATTCCTCCGGCACTGTTGCGTTGGGGCCTGTCCCTCAACGCCCCGACGGCACGAGCTTCCGTTCCGATTCGGGCGGAAATGCGGTGCCGGAGGCACGACTTCATGGAATTTCGCCCTGGCGCACCGGCAGGAGGCTCTGGCACACCGGTTGCGTGGGGCGTGCCATCTTTGCCGTTGCCGGCAAGCGGGGCGTCAGGCGCTTCGGGTTGCGGCCAGGCGCTGGTGCACCAGCCCCGCGACATGCGCCAGTTCGCGGCTTGCCTGCCGGCCGAGGCGGTGCCGCTCGGCCAGCCGCGAGGCCGCCGTTTCCAGCGCCGGGTCGGCGGCCATGCGGGCCACGCCCGAGAGAAACTGCGCCACGTAGCCGATCTTCCTGCCGTCGTGCGGCCTGCTTTCGATGATGCGGCTGATATGGGCCAGATCCTCCTGCAGCGCGAGCGGATCGGGGCTGACGGGGCTGTCGGCCCCCGGCCGCGCCGCCGCGGGGGCGATGTTGCGCGGCAGATGCGCCAGCACCGCGCGCTGGAAATCCGCCAGGCTGGCCACCGGCTTGAGCAGGAAGCCGTCCGCGCCGGCCTCCTTTGCCGCGGCTTCGCCGCCGGCCTCGCCGCTGATGGCCAGGATGGCCGGCACGCGGGGAGTGGCGGCGGCCAGCTCGGCAATCAGCGTGGTGCCCGGGCCGTCGGGCAGGCCGAGATCGACGATCACCACCGAGGGGCGGTAGACCGACAGGTGGCGGTGCGCCGCACGCAGGCTGTCGGCACGTCGGATCCGCGCGCCCGAGCGCAGGCACAGCAGGCGCATGGCCTCGCTGGCGTAGCGGCTGTCCTCCACCATCAGGACGGTCAGCCCCAGAAGCGGCCGTTCCGGGGTTGGCGATTGCGCGGTGACTAGGGTTTCCAGATCATCAGCCATGGCGAACCTCCTCGAGCAGACCTCTCGATTAAAGGCCGGGGGTGGTAAACTGGCGGTTAACCGGCCAGCCTGCGGCACCCCGCCTCTTGCGCCGCGCCCCTGCTGCGTGGATAACGGCGGGGCGAAACAGGGAGCCAGCCATGATCGGACGTCTCAACCACGTGGCCATCGCCGTGCCCGACCTGGCCGCCGCGGCCGCGCAATACCGCGATGTGCTCGGAGCCCGCGTCGGCCCTGCGCAGGACGAGCCCGAGCACGGCGTCACCGTGGTGTTCATCGAGCTGCCCAATACCAAGGTCGAACTTCTGCACCCGCTGGGCGAGAACAGCCCGATTGCGGGCTTCCTGGAAAAGAACCCTTCGGGAGGGATCCACCACATCTGCTACGAGGTCGAGGACATCCTCGCCGCCCGTGACAGGCTGCTGGCAT
This sequence comes from Paracoccaceae bacterium, assembly GCA_015487335.1. Lineage (GTDB taxonomy): Bacteria > Pseudomonadota > Alphaproteobacteria > Rhodobacterales > Rhodobacteraceae > S012-89. The sequence goes on along the minus strand of WFPZ01000286.1, from coordinate 2,296 downwards.
CCGGCGCGCGGGTGCTGGGCGGGGGAGAGCCCCGGATCGGCGCCCACGGCAAGCCGGTATTGTTCCTGCATCCGAAGGATTTCAACGGCACCCTGATCGAGCTGGAGCAGGTCTGATGAGCATCATTTCGGCAATCGTGCTTTACGCTGTCACCTGGTTCATGGTGATGTTCGTGGTCCTGCCGGTTGGCCTGCGCACCCAGGGCGACGAGGGCGAGATCGTGCGCGGCACCCATGCCGGCGCGCCGGTCGATTTCCGGGCCCGGCGGATGATGCTGAAGGTCACCCTGATCGCCACCCCCGTCTGGGCCCTGATCGCCGCGGTGATCGTCTTCGGCGACATCTCGGTGCGCGATTTCGACTGGTTCAACCGGATGGGGCCAGCCGATGGAACAGGTGGGTGAAGGCGGCGATCCCCACCACCGGCACCAGCAGGTTGACGAAGGGCACCGCCAGCACCAGCGCCAGCAGCGCGCCCGCCGCCCAGAGCGTCGGCCGCCAGCGCCGCCACAGCTGTTTCACTTCCCGCTCGGGCATCCGGCGCAGCGCCGCGGTTTCGAAATATTCCCGCGCGATCAGATAGCCGTTGGCCAGCACGAACACCGCCGGCGCCAGCGCAGCCGAGAAGAACGAAGCCACCAGCGCCCCGAGGCTGACCAGAATCATCAGCCCGAAGAACCGCACCGCGTAAAACAGCGATTCGGCCAGCGAGCGGGGCCGGACGGCGGCAAGCGCGGGGTAGTGGCGGGCCTCCACCGCGGCCACGATGCGCTCGAGAAACAGGCCCAAGATGCCGGCTGCCACCGGTGACATGACGTAGGTCCAGAACACCCAGGAGGTGCGCGAGGCCAGCCCCTGCGTCAGAACCCCGAGAAAGCCGACCTCCCCCAGCCAGGGCAGGGTCAGGCTGGCCGGGGTGAGCAGCTCCACCAGCCAGGCGATGCCGATGAACACCACCGCGAAGGGGCCGGTGACCAGCGCCATCAGCAACAGCGAAAGCGCGATCACCCTCAGCACCCTGGGGTCGCCCAGCTGCAGCACGGCGCGGCGCAGGGCGTCGGGCAGCAGTTCGGGGCGCATCAGCGGCTCATCCAGGTGGTGAGGGCGGCGACGTCCGGGCGCGGGCGTTCGGGCGGGGCCACCCGTTCGGTGCCGATGTGAATGAAACCGGCGATGCGCTCATGCGGCGCCAGCCCCAGCCCCTCTTCGACGAACTCCCGGTCATGGGCGGCAAAACCGCTCAGCCAGTTGGCCCCCCAGCCCGCGGCCAGCGCCGCGTTGAGCAGCGCCAGGCAGACGGCGCCGGCGGAATAGCTCTGCTCGATGGGTGGCACCTTTTCGGAGTCCTTCGGCGCCTCCACCACCGCCACCACCAGATCGGCATCGGCAAATTGCGAAACCCCCTTGGCCGCCTTCTCCGGGGGCAGCCCCAGGGCTTCGGCCCGCTTTCCGGCCAGGGCGGCCAGCCGCTGCAGCGCGGGCTTTTCAAGCACGATGAAGCGCCACGGCTCCAGCTTGCCATGGTCGGGCGAGCGCGCGGCGGCGGTGAGCAGCGTCTCGAGCTCCTGCCGTCCGGGCACCGGGGTGGTCAGCGTCTTGGCCGGGCGCGAACGGCGGGTCAGCAGGAAATCCAGCGCGGCGGGGTTCGGATCAGGCATCGGGCACTCCGTTTGCAGTCCGCAGATATGTCGGCCATCGGGGCGCGGGGTTCAAGGGCGCGCGGGCAGGCCCCCTTCTTCTGTGCGGAAATGCTCCCGTCCGGCGGAAATTCTGCCCCGGCATTGATCAGAAGAAATGCGCCTCGAGGTCGTCGACGAGCCCCGAGAGGAAGCGGCGCATCGCCGGCGGGGGCTGGCGGGCGACGAGGGTCTCGGCCAGCGGGTCGGGTGCGGCGGTGGCCGAGCCGGCCAGCGTCTGCACCACCGCATGGCCGCAAAACGGCACGTAGACTTCCGCATAGCCGCCCTCGTGCACCATCACCAGCCGGCCGGCGCTCAGCTCTTCGGCGGCCTCCATGACGAGGCCGGTCATCTCGCGGAAGGTCTCGGCCGTGGCCAGCATCCGGCCCAGCGGGTCGAGCGCCGAGGCATCGTAACCGCAGGCCACGACGATGACATCGGGCCGGTGTTGCACGAGCGCGGGCAGGACCAGCCGCTCCATCACTTCCACATAGGTGGCATGGCCCGCCCCCGGCGGCAGGGGGATGTTCATGTTGGCCCCCTCGCCGGGGCCGGCGCCGGTGTCCTTGGCATCGCCCGTATCCAGAGGATAGTTGCGCTCCTGGTGGATCGAGATGG
>WFPZ01000285.1 GCA_015487335.1 Paracoccaceae bacterium | reverse complement strand
TCTCGGCGCTGGAGCCCTACCGGCCCGAATACCTGGCAGGGTTCCGCGCCGAGGGCTATACCGTCGATCTCGACGAGGGCTACGCGCTGGCGCGCGAGCACATGGACCGGGTGATCCGGCGCGACGTGCGCTTCGACATCGGCGGCGACCGTCAGCGCATTCACCAGATCCGCACCACGGTTTCCGATGTCACCTTCAAGCATGTCCTGCTGCCGGTGTGGCTGGCCGCCTACAGGTACCGCGGCAAGAGCTACCGCTTCGTGGTCAATGGCCGCACCGGCAGGGTGCAGGGCGAGCGGCCGTGGTCGGCGTGGAAGATCGCGCTGGCGGTGATCGCGGGCGCCGCGGTGGCCGGGGCCATCGGCTATCTCATCGCCCGAAGCCAGGGGCAGGCATGAGCGACAGCTTCGCCGCCCGCGAAGCGCTTCAGGAAACCGGGGCCGCCAGGGCCAGCAGGGCGTCGATGTCGAGGTGGCGCTCGAGATGCGCGGCCAGGGCGTCGAGCGTGCTTTCCACCGTGGCATCATGCGACAGCCCCGTGCCCCGCGCCCCCAGCTCTCTCAGGAAGGCGGCGCGAAAGCCGTCGGCGGCGAACAGCCCGTGCAGGTAGCACCCCAGCACCCGGCCGTCGGCCGAGGCCGCCCCATGCGGCCGGCCGGCCATCTCCAGCCAGGCGTTGGCGCAGTCGGGGCCGGTGGTCTCGCCCATATGGATCTCGTAGCCGCGCAGGGCCTCGCCGCTGGCACGGTGGGTTGCGGCGCTCAGCGCCAGGCGCTTTTGCGGCCCGAGCACGGTATCCACCGCAAGCAGCCCCAGGCCCTCCACGGTGGCCGGTGCGCCCTCCACTCCGGCCGGATCCGAGATCGTCCGGCCCAGCATCTGATAGCCCCCGCAGATGCCCAGCACCCGGCCACCCCGGCGCAGATGGGCGGCCAGGTCGATGTCCCAGCCGTTTTCGCGGAAATCGGCGAGATCGGCGATGGTGGACTTGGATCCGGGGATCAGCACCAGCGCCGCATCCCCGGGCAGCGCCCGGCCGGGGGGGATGATCTCCAGCCGCACGTCCGGTTCGGCTGCCAGCGGGTCGAGATCGTCGAAATTGGCGATACGGTTCAGCCGCGGCACGGCGATCTTCACCTGCCCGCCCCCGCTGCCGCCGCGCGCGGCAAGGTCCATCACGTCTTCGGCCGGCAGCCGCCAGGCCTCGGCGAACCACGGCAGCACCCCGAGCGAGGGCCAGCCGGTGTGGCGGACAATCTCGGCCAGGCCATCCTCGAAAAGCGCCGGATCGCCGCGAAACTTGTTGACAAGGAAGGCGCGGATGCGCCCACGGTCGGGCGGCGGCAGCACCGCGTGGGTGCCCGCGAGCTGGGCGATGACCCCGCCCCGGTCGATATCGCCCACCAGCACCACCGGCAGATCGGCGGCCTCGGCAAAGCCCATGTTGGCGATGTCGCCGGCGCGCAGGTTGGTCTCGGCGGGGCTGCCCGCCCCCTCCACCAGCACCAGATCCGCGCCCCGGCAGAGGCGGCGGAAACTTTCCAGCACCTTCGGCAACAGTTTCGGCTTGAGCGCGCCATAGTCGCGCGCCCGCACCGTGGCCAGCCGCCGGCCCTGCACCACCACCTGGGCGCCGGTCTCGGTTTCGGGCTTGAGCAGCACCGGGTTCATGTCGGTCAGGGGCTCGAGCCCGGCGGCACGGGCCTGCAGCGCCTGGGCGCGGCCGATCTCGCCGCCATCGGCGGTGACGGCGGCATTGTTGGACATGTTCTGCGGCTTGAACGGGGCCACCCGCAGCCCCCGCCGCAGACAGGCCCGCGCCAGCCCCGCCACCACCAGCGACTTGCCGACGTTCGAGCCCGCCCCCTGGATCATGATCGCCCTGGCCATCGCATGCCCCCGTTGTGCCGCCCCGGCATAGCCCGGACGCCCGGCCGGGGAAAGACGGGTTCTCGCCGGCTGCGGCGGGCCGACGCAATGCAGCGACCGGAAATGAAAAAGCGCCCGCGGGCGGGGCGCTTTTCAGACGGCAGGCGTTCTGCTCAGGCGGCTTCGGCCTGTTCGGATGCGGCTGCCGCGGCCTGGCGGCGCTCGCTTTCCTCGCGCGAAAGCGCCACGGAGGTGCGCACGCCCTTGGCGACAAAGGCCATCAGCCCGGCGACGACACGTTCGTTGGGATCGATCCCGGCGCAGGTGAGCACCTCGCGCCCATCGCGCGACCGCGCCCAGCGAGCGATCTGCTCAGGGCCGTTGCCGTATTTCCTGTCATCGGCAATGGCATCGTCAAGAGCGGCAAGAACCACGGCGGCAAACAGCTTGCGCGCGCGCTGGCCCTGCTCGTAGTTGAACGCGGTACCGTCTACGAAATCAGACATTTCGCTTCCTTTGTTATTGCTCTTGCACTTTCCGGCGTGGCGCTGCTTATGACAGGTTCTGAGTGATTCGGGTATACCCTTTATGAATATCAGCCATGCAATTTATGCAATGCTTCCGCGTTCCCACCACATCATGTGGTTGCCTTGCCAGGGGGGCGATACGAAGATATAGGACGCGTCAGGTTTTCTTCAGTCTTCAGCCACGGTTCTGCCACATGCCCAAGATCAACGGTAACGAAATCCGCCCAGGCAATGTCCTCGAGCATGACGGGGGCCTGTGGGTGGTGGTCAAGGTCGATCACGTGAAGCCCGGCAAGGGCGGCGCCTTCGCCCAGGTGGAGATGCGCAACCTGCGCAACGGCACCAAGCTGAACGAGCGCTTCCGCTCGGCCGACAAGGTGGAGCGGGTGCGCCTGGAGCAGAAGGATCAGCAGTTCCTCTACGAGAACGACGGCATGCTGGTGTTCATGGACATGGACACCTACGAGCAGATCGAGCTTCCCGCCGAGATCCTCGGCGAGCGCCGCCCCTTCCTGCAGGACGGCATGACGGTGCAGATCGAATATTACGAAACCGAGGCGCTCAATGCGACGCTGCCGCAGAAGGTCACCTGCAAGGTGGTCGAGACCGAGCCGGTGGTGAAGGGCCAGACGGCGGCCAACAGCTTCAAGCCGGCGGTGCTGGACAACGGGGTGCGGGTGATGGTGCCGCCCTTCGTGGGCCCCGGCGAGGACATCGTCGTCAACACCGAAACCTTCGAATACGCCGAACGCGCCTGAGCGGGGGCCGCGCCGGCCTCAACCTTCGCGGATGCGGCGCACCACCGCCTCGCCGGCCCGCATCTCGTCCGCGGCCCGGTCGAAGCGCAGATAGGCGATCGCCCGGTCGCCCGAGCGGGTATGCAGCGTGCCCACCGGGCGCCCCCCGGCGGTGATCTCGGTGCCCGGCGCGGCGCTGCCCTCGACCTCCACCACCTCCAGCCCCTTGCGCAGTTCGGTCTTGTGCTTCATCCGCGCCGTGACCTCCTGGCCCACATAGCAGCCCTTGCGGAAATCCACCCCGCCCAGGCGCTCGAACCCGGCCTCGAGGATGTAGGTCTGGTTGGGGATCAGCTCCACCCCGGTTTCGGGGATGCAATGGGCCACGCGGATGGCGTCCCAGTCCACCTGCGGCGGGCCGCCCTCCTCGCCGGTATAAAGCCGCCAGCCGAGCGCGGGATGGCGCGGATCTGGCAAGGCGCCTGCCGGGGGCTCGCCCAGGCCGCGCAGCACGTTGAATTCTGTCCTGGCAATGGTGACATCGGCGCGCAGCCTGTACATGGAAAGCCGCTGCGCCGTCTGGGCGGCAATGCTTTCGTGCACGTCCATCAAGATCGCCTCGCCGGCATCGGCCAGCAGGAAATCGGCCAGGTATTTGCCCTGCGGGGTGAGCAGTGCGGCATAGATCGGCCCGTCGGCCAGCTTGCCCACGTCATTGGTGACCAGCCCTTGCAGGAACTTCTCGCGGTCCGCGCCGCTGACCGCCAGAACGATCCTGTCCGTTGCCCGTTCGCCCGTCATGTGCCATCTCCTCCGCAGTGCAATATAATCAAAGACGCAACGGGCGAAAGACAGATATGCGCGCACCTCTTTCCATCGTCATCCCCACCCTCGACGCCGCCGAAGAACTGCCGGCGACGCTGGCCTGCCTGGTCGAGGGGCTGGAGGCGGGGTTGGTGCGCGAACTGGTGATCAGCGACGGCGGCTCCAGCGACGAAACCACGCGCATCGCCGAAGGCTGGGGCGCCAACCTGGTGCACGGGCCGGCCGGGCGCGGCGGGCAGCTGGCCCGCGGGGCGGCGGCGGCAGGCGGGGCGTGGCTTCTGTTCCTGCATGCCGATACGCATCTGGCACCGGGCTGGACGGCGGCGGTGGCGGCCCACATGCAAAACCGTGAAAGCGCCGGCTATTTCCGGTTGCGCTTTCGCGCCTCGGGGCCGGCGCCGCGCATCGTGGCCGGCTGGGCGGGGCTGCGCGCCCGCCTCGGCCTGCCCTACGGCGATCAGGGGCTGCTGATCTCACGCGCGCTCTATCAGGCAAGCGGCGGCTACCCGGACATCCCGCTGATGGAGGACGTGGCCCTGGCCCGCCGGCTGCGCGGCCGGCTTACCCCGCTGCCTGCCATTGCCGAAACCGGCGCCGAGCGCTACCTGCGCCACGGCTGGTTCCGGCACGGTGCGCGCAACCTGTGGCGCCTTGCCCGCTATCTCGCCGGCGCCGACCCGCACCGCCTGGCACGAGGCTACGACCGGTAGGCCGCGGCCCGGGCCAGCCACCGCAGGGGCCTTGCCCCTACCCTTCGGTATCCATCCAGATCGTCACCGGGCCGTCATTGACCAGCGCCACCTTCATGTCGGCACCGAATTCGCCGGTCTCCACCCCGACCCCCTGTTCGCCCAGCGCGGCGGCGAAATGCTCGTAAAGCGCGCGCCCCTCCTCTGGCGGCGCGGCGGCGGAAAAACCGGGCCGGTTGCCGCGCGAGGTATCGGCCGCCAGCGTGAACTGGCTGACCACCAGCGCCTGCCCCCCGGTATCGAGCAGCGAGCGGTTCATCCGCCCCTGCCCGTCGCGAAAGATGCGCAGCCGCGCCACCTTGGCCGCCAGCCTGTCGGCCTGCTCCGTCCCGTCCCCCTGCATGGCGCAGACCAGCACCACAAGCCCCGGCCCGATCTCGCCGATCACCCGGCCCTCCACGCTCACCCGCGCCTCGCTCACCCGCTGCACCAGCGCCCGCATCACAGCTCCTCCCGCCATGGCGGGCTGGCCCCGGCGCGCGAAACCGTCACCGCCGCCGCCCGCACCCCCAGAAACAGCGCCTCTTCCAGCACCCGCGCCTCAGGCGCCTCGAGTGCCGCCCGGTTCAGCGCGCCGGCTTCGTGCAGGGCGGCCAGGACCCCGGCATTGAAGGTATCCCCCGCCCCCACCGTATCGACAACCCGCACCTTCGGCGCCGCCACCCGCACCTCGAGCGACCCGGCATAGCCGACGGCCCCGCACGCCCCTTCCGTCACCAGAACCAGCCGCGGGCCGCGCTCCAGAAGGGCTTGCGCCGCGGCGGCGGGCTCGGCCCCGCGCGCCAGCCACGAGAGATCCTCGTCGGAGAGTTTCACGATGTCGGAACCGGCGATCATCCGCTCCAGCCGGGCGCGACAGGCCGCCTCGTCGGTGATGAACCCCGGGCGGATGTTCGGATCCAGCATCACCACGCGCCGGCCCGCCTCGCGCATCGCCAGCGCCTCGAAGGCGCTCCCGCAGGGCTCGCCCATCAGGCTGATACCGCCGACGAACAGCGCCTGCGCCGCTTCGGGCAGCGGCGGCATGTCCTCGGGGCGCAGCATCCGCCCGGCGGTGTTCTCGTCGTAAAAGGCATAACGCGCCTGGCCGTCCTCGAGCCGCAGGAAGGCCAGGGTGGTGGGCCTGTCCGACAACACCGCCAGCCCGTCCTCCACGCCGCTTTCCTCCAGCCGCCGGCGCAGCATGTCGCCGAAAAAATCGCGCGACAGCCCGGCAATCAGCCCCACCGGCACCCCCAGCCGCCCCAGCGCCACCGCAGTGTTGAACACCGCCCCGCCCGGGTGGGGGGCGAAGGCCTCCTCGCCGTCGCGGCTTTCGCGCGGCAACATGTCGATCAGTGCTTCACCGCCGCAGACGATCATCCACTGCACCTTTCCCATTCCGAAGCCACAGTGCGCAGATATTGCCCCCGATCAAGGTGAAATTTTCCGATCTCCACCTATATCGGTATCGAAAGGGCAATGGTAACGAAAGGAGGCTCGAGATGGTTGAAAAGACTTACGGAAGCGGCCTATGGCCGCAGATGTTCGAACCGTTCCGCCAGTTCGGCGCCAAGGTTGCGGACTGGCTGACCCCCGCATCCGAAGCCTCGGCCGGCGAGGACACCTACACGATCACCATCGAACTGCCCGGTGTCGAGGAAAAGGACATCGAGCTGACGGTCAATGACGACATGGTGACGGTGAAGGGCGAAAAACGCACCAGCCGCGAGGAAAAGGGCGATACCTGGTTCTTCTCCGAACGCCAGTACGGAGCCTTTGCACGCAGCTTCCGTCTGCCGGCGGATGCCGACACCGACAGGATCGAGGCCGACCTCAAGGACGGGGTGCTGACCATCACCGTGCCCAAGTCCGGCCCGAAGGAGGCGGCGGCCAAGACGATCAAGATCCGCAAGGCCTGAAGAGGGGGCGGCCTGGCCGCCCTCTTTCCCTATCCGCCTGCGGGGTTCCTTTTCCGACAAACGCTCCCGTCAGGACAGGAAATTCCTGCAACACGCGGAGCGCCCCCGGCGATCAGTCGTATTTTCTCAGGGCAAGCGCCCGCTCCACTTCGCGGTGGACCATGCGGCGCAGGTTGCGGGTGATGCGCTCTCCGAGGGTGCCCTGCAGTTCTTCGCGCACCACATCGGCGATCAGCTCGCGCAGAACCTCCTCGTCGACGAAGATGTCCTCGCCATCGGCCTGCAGAACCTCGGCATCGGCCGGATCGGCGGGGCCATGTGGCCCGGTGTCGGCGGCGGCCTCGGACGCAGGCTCCTGGCCGGGACGAGAGATTTCCGGCCCCACGTCCTCGAGCTGCGTCATCCGCCCCCCGACCAGCTGCAGGGGCGGCTCCCGCCGGGCGGTCCTGTGCGGGGGGATGGGGGCCGCAGGCTCGGAACGGGCGTGCCCTGGGCCCGCCGGTTGCCGCTCCTCCGGCGCAGGCGCGGCAGAGAAGGAGGCGGGCGCGGGCCCGGCCGGATCGGCGGCGCGCTGCTCTTGCGGCTCTCCCCTGCCGAGCGCGCCGAAAATGCGCACGTCCGGCATCCGCCCGGCATCCGGCTCCGAGCCGTCGGGCTCGAACTCATCGTGGCTCTGGCTGATGACGGCCTCAAGCTCGGCGATCCGCTGCTCCAGCAGGCTTGCCGAATGCGCCGTCGCATCGGCGGAAGCGGCTGACGCCCGCGGCGAACCCGCCTTTCCGGATGCCGCGACATCATCGCCCCTGGAGCCTTCGCGCACATCATCTGCCGGCCGCTCCCCGGCGGAGGACGGCTGAGCATCTTCGCCCAGCTCGGCTTCCCACGCCTGGGAAATCACCTCGGCCTCGGTCTCTCGTCCCTGTGCGGGCGGCAAGGGATCTCGCAGCAGATGAGGGGCAGCATGGCGGAAGGGCGGGACTTGCGCGGCAGAGGAGGAAGAGCCCTCCGCATCCGCCACGGAGGAAGGCCTTTCTTCGGTGGAGATCGGCGCCTGGTCCACCCGCAAGGCCGGCGTCAGAACGAGAAGCTCCGGCCGGCGCCGTTCCGTTGCCGTCTTCTCTGCCTGCTCGGCCTCGGAGACCAGCCGGCGGATGGAACTGAGGACATCCTCGATCTCGCGATTTGTCAACGGATCCGGCATCACGATTCACCTCTGGCCCACCGCAGGGATAGTAGCGGCCTGAGGGCCTGCACACAACCTGTGGCGAAAAGGCTCAATTTTTTCCTAACGCGTCAAGAACGCGGTCCAGTTTGCGCCCTTGCGGGCTGACACTGCGCAGGGGCGCCGATTTCACCGCGTCGTAATAGGCCTGGGGGTCATAGACCGGCACGCCCAGGTTCAGATGCTCGGCGGTCAGCAGGCCCATCGCCGCCAGCAGGTTGTAGACCGCCACGTAACGGTCGGAACTGGCGGAGACCATGCCGGCCTCGGCATCGAGCAGTTCCTGCTCGGCGTTGAGCACGTCCAGCGTGGTGCGCGAGCCCAGCCGCGCCTCTTCGCGCACGCCGCGCAGCGCCACCTTCGCGGCCCGGATCTGCTCCTTGCTGGCGCTGACCGCCGCCTCGGCCACCGTCAGCTGCGCCCAGGCGTTGCCCACGTTCTGATCGACCGCCAGCCGCGCCAGATGCAGCCCGGCGCGCGCCGCATCACGCTGGGCGGCGGCCTTGCGGATGGCCGAGGCCAGCGCCCCGCCCTGGTAGATCGGCCCCGAAAGGGTGATCCCGACAGAGCGGGTATCGTTGCGGTCCTGGTCGAGCGAGAACAGCGCGCTGCCGCTGAGCACCGGCTTGCGGGCGGCCTCGGCCATGGCGATGTTCAGCTCGGCGATCTTCACCGCGCGCCGGGCCCGAAGCATGTCGGGATGGCGCCTGCGCGCCACCGCGCGCGCCGCTTCAAGGGAATCGGCCGTGGCCGGCGCCCTGGGTGGCGGGGACAGCTTGCCCGGATAGCGGCCGATGGCGGCGCGGTATTCCTCGCGGGCGCGGGCAAGGTCGCCACGGGCCACGGCCAGGGCGCTTTTCGAACCGGCCAGCCGGGCCTCGGCGATGGAAACCTCGGTGCGCGTCACCTCGCCCACTTCGTAACGGTCTCTCACCGCCTGCAGTTCCCGGGTGATCAGCTTCACGTTGTTTTCGCGCAGACGCACGATCTCGGCGGCGCGGCGCACGTTCATGTAGGCGGTAACGGCGCGCAGCAGCACCTGCTGCTCGACCCCGACCAGCGCCTCGCGCAGCGACAGCACGTTTTCTCGTGCGATCTCGCGGCGCAGCTGCGAGCGCCCGAAGTCGAACAGCACCAGCGAGGCGGAAAGGTCGAAGTTGGTCGTCGTGGTATCGGTGAGATCGAGGTAGCTGGAGCGCACCGCATAGCTGACCACCGGGCGCATGGCGGCGACGGCGGCGGCCACGTCCTCGTCGGCAGCACGCAGCAGGGCGCGGTTCTGTTCCAGGAGCCCCGAGTGACGGTAGGCCTCGGCCAGCGCGTCACCCAGGGTTTCGGCCCGCCCCGGCAGCGCCGCCAGAAGGGCCAGGGACAGGGCCGCCGCAAATCCGAATGCTCTTGCGATCACGTCCGCTCCCTTCTCTGGCCGCGCCCGGGGGCGCCGGTTTCACAATGCGAATTCGCGCGCCTTCTCGAAACCCGGCAGAACCGGGGCACCCGCGTTGAAGCCGTAGCGCCAGTTGATTCGGCCCTCGACCTTGAGCCCCACCTTGCAGGTGCCCAGCTGCCCCTCCATGAACAGCGCCGCGATCCGGCCGCCTTCCTTGAGCTGGGCCGCGATCGCCTCGGGGATCTGTTCGACTCCGCCCTCGATCACGATCACGTCGTAAGGGCCATGGCGGGGCGCGCCCTCGGCCAGCGGGCCGGCCAGCACCGCCACGTTGTCGGCGCCGTTCTCGGCCAGCAGGCGCTGGGCCTCGGCGGCCATTTCCTCGTTGTCCTCGACGGCGACCACGGCCTCGGCCATATGGGCGATCACGGCACTGGAATAGCCCAGCCCGCAACCGATATCGAGCACCAGGTCGGAGGGCCCGACATCCAGCTCTTCCAGCATCTTGGCAAGGGTGCGCGGCTCCAGCAGAACGCGGCCGGGGGCCAGCGGCAGGTTTTTGCCGGCATAAGCCGCCTCGCGCTGATCGTCGGGGACGAAGGCCTCGCGCGGGATCTTCAGCATGGCATCGATGATCGGAAAGCTGGTCACGTCCGAGGGGCGGACCTGGGTGTCAACCATCATGGTTCGGCGGGCAGCATAATCGGCCATGGAGTCGGACTCACCGGTTCAGTTGCGATGCCCGGGTTTTGGCACAGTTCG